>JAAURD010000029.1 GCA_012034075.1 Chloroflexaceae bacterium
CCAGCGCCGAGGCGGCGATTGCGCTGCACCGCTGGCTGGTCTTTCGGGGTGTGCTTGCGTAATGGCTGAATCAGCGATGAAGTTGAGCATCACCCATATCATCGGCGGACTCTTTGCCCTATCGCTGCCGCTCTATCTGCTGCTCATTCCGGTGCCGCGTGCCGATGGTCAGCTCATCGGCTCGGATGGGACGGCCTACTACGCCTATGTGCGCTCCCTGGTCATGGACCATGACCTGGATCTGAGCAACGAGTATGCCTATTACGATTTTACCGAATATGGCATTACCCCCACCGGCTTGCCCACCAACAAATACCCGATTGGCCCGGCCCTGCTCTAGCTGCCCTTCTTCCTCGTCGCCCATCTGCTGGTTTCGGTCGTCCACTGGTTCAACCCCGCCGTGCTGCCCGATGGCTTTGGCTACCCCTACCAGGCCGCCGTTGCAATTGGCAGCATCGTCTATGGGAGCCTGGGTTTTGCGCTGGCTGCGTTTTCGGCGCGTCTCTTTTTTGCGCGCCTGCCGGTGGCGCTGGCTGTGATTCTGCTCTGGCTGGCGAGCAACACCTTCTACTATATGGTCTTTGAGCCATCGATGCCGCATATGGTCTCGCTGTTGAGCGTGGCGCTGGTGCTCACCATCTGGCTGCGCTGGTTCCATCGCCAACCGCCGCCCGTCTGGTGGAAAGCTGTTCTGCTGGGGGCCAGTGGCAGTCTGGTGCTGCTCGTGCGCATGCAGGATGCGCCCTTTCTGTTGATCCCGGCTGTGTCGATCCTGGTCGCGATGGTGCAATCATGGCGCAACGGCGAGACCGGCGAGACCATCCGCTGGGTGCATATTTGCTTGATTGGCAGCATCACGGCGCTCATCGTCTGTATCCCCCAGTTTCTGACCTGGCGGGCCATCTATGGCAGCTGGCTGAGCATGCCCTATGTTGGCGGCGAACCGGCCCAGCGCTTTATCTGGCTGCAACCGCAGCTGTTTCATGTGCTGTTCTCCAGCTTCCATGGTCTCTTCATCTGGCACCCGGTCTTCCTGCTCGCCACCATCGGGCTGTTTGCGCTGGGTCGCCGTGACCGCTGGCTGGCTGTGGCGCTGCTCATCGTTTTTGCAATCGATATCTATAGTATCTCGGCATGGTCTTACTGGTGGCAGGGTGACTCGTTTGGTGGGCGCAAGTTTATTACTATGACCTGGGCCTGGGTGCTGGGTCTCGCGGCTCTGCTGGCCTGGCTCTGGTCGCAGCGACGTGCTCGACCGTTGGTGCTGCTGGTGGGGGTGCTGCTGATTCTGTGGAATGCGCTTTCACTGATGCAGTATCGCCTGGGTTTTGTGCCGATGGGTGAGCCGCTCACCTGGGAACAGATGACGATTGATCGCCTGCTGCTGCCGTGGACGTTGCTGCAGCAGTTGCTTTCTTGAAACCCGCAAAAGGAAAAGCACGATGACGCTCATTACGCTGGAAACCGACAATACCGCTTTTGCGTTGCGGGCGGCTGGCGTTGCCCTGCACGAGGGGCATGTGCTGCTGCAATATGATGACGGTCAGTGGTTTCTGCCCGGTGGCCGTATCGAACTGCTGGAACTCGCCGAAACTGCGATCCAGCGCGAAATGCAGGAGGAACTGGGCGTGGTCGTTACGGTTGAGCGTCTGCTCTGGGTCTTTGAGGGCCTGACCCATCGCTGGGGCAAAACCCGTCACGAACTCTCGCTCGCCTTTCTGGTGACCCTGCCGCCCGGTCCTGTGCGTGATGACAAAACCCAGCCTATCTTGCGCCCCGAACAAGAATGGATGATGCACTTTGCATGGCAACCGCTGGCCCGGCTCGCCGAACTGACGCTCTTCCCGCCACGGTTGGCAACCTGGCTGCAACACCTGCCCGAAGGCATCTGCCACTACACCGATACCACAGGGCAGCGTGGTGCAGCATAACCGGTTCACAGCAGATCTGGGCAGACACGTCACAAACCTGTTGGCTTTGGGCCTTTGTCATGCGAACGAATGGTAAGAACCAAACTGGAGTTGGTATTACCACATTTTTCCCTATTGACGAGGAGTGTGATATCTGGTATAGTATATACAGTGTCTGTTCAATATGTCAGTCTGTGATTTCAGTCTCTGGGGATGCCTGGTTTCGACAGGGAATGGACACCGTAGATTGCAAGCCGAGCCGCCCAGTCTCGTTAAAGGGGCAAAATGCAGTAAATGCGAACAACACTTTTCGGGCTCAATCACCAACGATGGCCCTTGCTGCTTAATAAAGCAGCACGCTTCCCTGCATGTTCCTGACCGTGGAGGAATAAGCGTCGATTAGTCGGGTGCCTTTTGTGTACATGCTTGCTAACACGAAAGTAAGATAAGCAGGCTCGCTCACGGGTAACGTTGTTTGTTGCGTAACCCGGAGTAAAAACAACAACAAACTAAGCTTGTAGCATGTTTGCGGTTATGTTTTCTGGACGGGGGTTCGAATCCCCCCATCTCCACCAATAAACAACTGGATCACAGGCTCGATAGATACACACTTATACAACGTAGAAAACCGGTGGTACATAGGGGCAGGGCTTCTCGCAAGCAGCAAATGATGCGTATGGCTGTAGTGAGTGCCCTGCTTTTTGTTGCTCTCGCAAGTGAGCGAAAGTGAGAGATCATGTCACGGCGAAGTCTTTTCTGGCCGGTAGCAGTCGTAGTCCTGGCGATGGTAGGAATTGGTCTCATCTTTGCCCAACCAGCGGATATGCCCCAGGCCGTCGTTCAAGTACCACAAAGCGACTCGGTCGAGTTGGAACAATATAGTGCACAACAAAATAATCCAACGGATACCCCTTATCCAACTGAAACCAGTACCCCTACTGATACTGCCGATACCAGCGATGACGATAGTAGCAACGATGATAGCAGTAACAATGATGAAAACACGGACGAATCGAATAACGCGGAAGAGACCAGTTCGCCCACGAGTAGCCCGACCGCAACACGCAAACCTTCAGCAACACGTACTGCTACCGAAGGAGCAACCGCAACACGTACCAGTACTCCCGATGATAGCAGTGATGACGTGACACGTACCCCTCGGCCAACCGATACAGAACAACCGATTGACGAGGAGTTTGGTATTCCGCTCTGTGAACCTGGTCAAACCCTCAGTATTGAGGGGCTTGCAGCGCCAAACATGCCATTGCTGGTCTTTTTTGGTGGGCGTACTGTAGGCGGCGTGACGTCTGATCTGAATGGCTACTATCGCACGGAAATCCTCATTGGGCAGGAACGTTCAGGGTTCTATTTCATCGAAGTACGTGATCGGGTGCGTCGGACGCTGGTGCCATTCCGCTTAACCGAGAGTAGTCCTATGGTTGTTGAAGAACTGGTCGAAGAATTGGAGTGTGAAGTACCAGTTGGGCGACCAACACCAACCGCTTTTCCGCGATTTTAAATGCCGCAAGGGAAATATGGTCAGGAAGTTTGGGAAATATTCTGGTTGACATAGTGCCTGATTCTCTACTATAATTTTCATGAGTAGACGCATACGCTTTAACAGGGCTGTTGCAGTGCAGCAGTCCTGATTTTTATATCTTGATACGATTATGAAGAAATCTGACAAGGCAGCCTATCTTTCCCTCTCCGAAGCGTGTGAGCTTCTGGGTGTGCATGCTACCACGTTGCGGCGTTGGGCCGATGCGGGTGCCATACCAGTCTATATTACGCCCGGTGGTCATCGACGCTTTGCACGGTCAGATATCTATGCTCTGGCCGACCATCAACCCCTCACGGTCCAGGCTCTGGCACGCACCTGGGCCAGCCGTGCATTGGCTCAAACACGGACAGAACTGAAACAGGTTGAGCAGACGTCCGATTGGTTAGCGCAGCTGGATGATCAGGATCGTGCCAACTGGCGCAAAGTGAGCATGCAATTGATGGGCGTGGTGCTGCGATACATCAGTAAACCAGACGACGATGAAACCCTGCTTGAAGAGGCGCGGGCGATTGGAACGAATTATGCGCATCAGGCTCAGAGTTATGGCATGTCCCTGACAACCGCACTGGAAGCTGCGCTCTTCTTTCGGGATACGCTCATTGATGCAGCAATGGCCCTGCCCGATCACGTGAAACTGGAGACTGAGGCCAATGCCCGGCTGCTTCGCCGTATTAGCCGCGTTTTAAATGTGGTTCATCTAGCGGTTGCAGCCGGCTATGAACGTTACCACCAGACATCGACAGCACAAGGATTATAACCCGGCAACCAGTTGCACCTGATCGATCAGAGTCAGCACGATGTTGGGGAAGACGCCCAGAAAGACAACCAGAAGACATGCCACCACAAGTGAAAGATTCATCGCAGCTGGTGTCTTGATTGGCTCAGTTGTTGTCGGCGATTGCATAAACATCGCGCGGAGCAAGCGCAGATAGTAGTAAAGACTGATAATGGTGGTGATAGCCCCAATGACCACTAGCCATGTTGCGCCTGATTGCCAGGCTGCCATAAAGACATAAAATTTGGCCAGAAAGCCAGATAACGGTGGAATTCCCGCCAGCGAAAGCACAAAAATAGCAAAAAGCACCGCCAACCCCAGATTGCGTCGAGCCAGACCATTCAGGTTCTTGATATCGTCTCCACCAGTCAGCAGACCAATCACCGCAAGGCTACCAAATGCACCGATATTGGTCACGGTGTAGACAACAAGATAGTAGATCAGTGATGAAGTACCAATTGCCCGGTCAATCGATTGCGGTGATGCCCATGCAAGCATCGCCATCAGCACAAAACCGGCATGGGCAATGCTGGAGTAAGCCAGCAGGCGTTTGACATTGGTTTGGGGTAAAGCGGCAAGATTACCGACGATCAGCGTCAGCAGCGCTATCAGTGCCAGGGCACTGGTCCAGCCGGTAAACGTAGCATCACTTGCGAGCGATGCCGAGCCTGTGAGACCGGGGAAAGCGGTTACCAGGAGACGATAGAGCAGCAGAAATCCGGCTGCTTTGGATGCAGTCGATAAAAAGGCCGTGATTGGTGTCGGGGCGCCCTGATACACATCCGGTGACCAGCCATGGAATGGCACCACGGCTATTTTGTAGCCAAGACCAGCAATCACAAAGAGCACGGCCAACGTGATAAGCTGATCATTTTGTAGCAGGCTATTGCTGGCCTGACCGATGCGGCTAAACTGGGTCAATACATTGCCATCGACCGGCACCGCCTGAATCGACGCAACAAACCCATAGGTCAAACTCATACCATACAGCAACACCCCAGAAGAGACCGCGCCAAAGAGAAAGTATTTCATCCCTGCCTCGGTCGAGCGCTTATCGGTGCGGAAGTACCCTGCCAGCATATAGAGTGGAATGGACGTGAGTTCAACCGCGAGATAGGCTAGGATAAGTTCGCTGGCGCCACTCATAATACACATACCAGCTGTCGAGCAAACAAGTAGACCGTAAAACTCAGCCGGATGAGCTGATGGTCTGACATCAAAGGTAAGCAAAACCGTCAGGAAAGCCGCACCAATAAAGATCAGCCGACCTAACATGGTCAGATGGTCGGTGGCAAAGGCCCCCAATATCGGTTCAACCGCAGTGCTACTATTCGGTCCACCACTTTGCAGGTTGCGCAAAATATTGGTGAAGAAGTTACTGGGCGTATCTTCGGCCAGTTGTGTCCCAGGGATATACCCGCTCTGCAACAGGGCAATGATAAAAATCATCCCCAGACCAATCAGCGTGAGCCATGCCGCCGAATGGCTGCGCTCTCGTTGTGCCGCTTCATCGGTAGCCCAGCGTTCAAAAATATCGGAACCGACCACAAGCAATCCGAGTACCAGCAGAAGAATTTCTGGTAAGATGCGTGGAATATCGGTCATTTCAAATTGCACAGCCATACTCCTGTTCTGGTCGTAACGCTAGAACCCTGCAATGTTGATGCTGCCATTGATCTGTTGAACAACTGGTGCGACTCCGGTATGAATCAGTTCGGTCAATATGGCAGGGTAAATCCCAACACCTATGAGAATAATCGCAAGGATAATACCACCGGTATATTCTTGCCAGGTAAGTGCAGGCAATGCATTGAATGACGGGTCTTTCACTGTGCCAAAAAAGACCTGGTAGGTTGCCCGCAAAATATAGGCACCGGTGATCGGAATAGAAAGCGCAGCAATGATTGCAACCAGTGGGTAGCGTTCCCAGACGCCAATAAAGATATTAAACTCAGCCCAGAAGCCCGCAAAGCCGGGCATGCCCATGGAAGAAAGACCACCGATGACAAACATCGCCGCCGCAAATGGCATCACACGACCCAGACCACCCAGTTCGGGCAGCTGGCGTGTGTGTGTCCGTTCGTAGATCATGCGCCCGACCACCGCAAAGAAGAGGCCGGTCATGATGCCGTGCGCAAACATTTGCAGCACCGCGCCCATCAGGCCAATCTCGTTGGCTGCTGCTAATGACATCACCACCAGGCCCATATGGCTCACAGAGGAGTAGCCAATGATGAATTTGAAATCACGCTGGGCCATGGCGATAGTTGCACCATAGACAACATTGAAGATGGTCAGAATGGCAAAGAAGGGCAACCATTGCTGTGCACCGTAGGGCATCAACCACATCGCAACACGTAAACAGCCATACGCCCCAAGTTTCATCAACACACCCGCGTGCAACATTGAGACCGCAGTTGGCGCAGCAACGTGGCCAGTTGGTGACCAGGTGTGGAAGGGAAACATGCCCGCCAGTACCGCAAAGCCAATAAAGAGTGGCGGGAAGAATGTCCGCTGAAAGTCACCCGAGAACGTCACTGTATTGGCCAGTTCGATCATGTTAAAGGTACGTAGACCACTTCCAAAGTAGATGGCAACCATCCCAATGATGGCAAACACACTCCCTGTCATCAGAAACAGAGTCAGCTTCATCGCGCCGTACTCTTTGCGTGTGCTGCCCCAGATACCAATGAGCAGATACATCGGTAAGACGGCAAGCTCATAGAAGACAAAGAGCAGAAAGAGATCGAGCGCGAGAAAGACGCCGTACACACCCGTGGTCAGCAGCAACAGCAGAACCCAGTATTCCTTCAGACGATGATCAATATTCCAGCTGATCAGCGCACCAGTGAAGATAATAAACCCATTGAGGACAAGCATGGGCAGATTGATGCCATCAACGCCAAGCAGATAGCTGATGCCTAATTGGGGAATCCAGTCAAGTTTTTCGACAAATTGGAACCCACCCTGTGCCGGGTCGTAGGCAAAAAACACGAGCAAAGAGAGCACCAGCGAAAGGAACGAAAAGACGACACCGATCCAGCGGATGAGATCACGCTGAGATGAAGGAACAACAGCAATCAGGACAGTTGGCACAAACAGACTGATCCAGATCAAACTGAGCCATGGTATTCCACTGGGAAGATCAAACAGATGCATCATTTATCCTTCATGTCTTTAACATCGAACCTGTGCTGGACAAATCACACGGTTGTTTAGCTCAAGAGACGCATAAACACACTTACCATTCGGTGGCAGCAGCGTTACTCAACCCCATAATCGGTGCGGGGTAGATCCCAAACACCAGGAGCAGCGCCAGTAGGGGTACTGCTGCCCAGAAATCAAGACCATAGATACTCAAATCCTGTTTCTTCAGGTCACGCCAGCGTGGGTTGAGCGGGCCAAGAAAGATACGCTGAAACATGAGCAGCAGGGCCAATGCGGTGAAGATCAGGCCAATCGTTGCCAGGGTTGTGAAAAAGGGTAGTGTGGCCCATGCTCCACGAAAGATAAAGAACTCACCAACAAAGCCCGCTAAGCCAGGCAGACCCAGATTGGCAAACATAGCCATGCCCATCACGCCGGCAAAAGCCGGCATCACCACGCGCAAGCCACCAAAGTCGGTCAGTTCAGAGCAATGGGTGCGTCTATAGAGCGCACCAGCGAGCAAGAACAGTGCCCCGGTCGAGAGGCCATGGGCAACCATTTGCATCAAAGCGCCATTAACAGCAATCGCCCGACTATCGAGCGATGCACCGCCGGGTAGCGCAGCGACAGCGGCAATCGCCAACATCACATAGCCCATATGGTTGATTGAGGTATAGCCGATCAGCCGTTTGACACTGCCCCGTGTATGGGCCAATGCGCCAAATGCACCAGACACAATCCCGATCAGAGCCAGCGCGCCCATGACCTGAGCAAATTGCTGTGCTGCATCAGGGACGAATGGGAGCAAAATACGCAGCATGCCATATGCACCCATTTTGCTCATCACTGCTGAAAGCAGGATCGAACCCGACGTTGGTGCTTCGGTATAGGTATCGGGCAACCAGGTGTGGAACGGCCAGACTGCCAGTTTAATCGCAAAGGCAATAAAGATAACCCAGAAAGCGATGGATGTGTAGGTTAGTGGATTATTGCCCAGATAGGCCGTTATGCCCAGTTCCTGGGCGTAGTTAAAGATAATGGTCGCCAGATCACCACTGATCCCCTCAACCGGCAGGCCCTGACCCAACCGACCCAGCGCAATCAGATCGAATGTTGGGAAACCAGCCGAACGTGTTGCCAGATAAAGAAACTGGAACAGCAGGAGCATCCCGATAGACCCAGAGACCGTATAGACGAAGAACTTGAAAGCGGCACGACCACGATGTTCACCGCCCCAGATCATAATGATAAAGAAGGCCGGTACCAGGCTAAATTCCCAGAAAATAAAGAAGAAGAAAAAGTCAAGCGAGAGAAAGTAGCCGAGCATCGCTGTTTCGAGCAGCAAGAGCAGGGAGAAGTGCAGTTTGACCCGATGGGTTACATCCATCGATGCGAGCATCGCTATGGGTGTCATAATGGTGGTAAGCAATACCATTGCGAGACTGAGGCCATCGACACCCACAAAATAATCGACACGGACAGCCTGGATCCAGGGGATTTTTTCGACAAATTGCACTGCACCCTGACCGCTACTGGTCGCATTGGCATCAAAGCTCACCCACACGACAATAGCCATCATCAATGGTACAAGCGTCCAGGTTGAGGCAAATGTCTTGATCAGACGGTCGGGCACACGGGCGACACCAGCCAGGCCGATCAGCGCAATGCCAATGAGAGGCGAAAGCATGAGCAAGGTAAGCCACGGCGGCATCCATTCCGGTGATGCCATTAAATAGGGCGGAAGAGGCATATGTTGCTCCTACTGCTGAATTCCGTAGAGATAAAATAATGCCAACACCACAACACCAATAACAATGTAGGTGATATAGTCATGGATTTTACCCGTCTGAACCTCACGCACACCTTTGCCACCAGTCAGCGTGCCATTGGCTAGACCATCGGGGCCGTCGTTAAACAGTGTGTCATCGATGATAAAGTTCAGGCGTCCCAGCAGAAACGTTACCACACCGGTTGCATCAACCAACCGATCCAGTACTTTCTGATCAATCCAGTTCCATGCAACAGCAAGTGCATTTGACAGTTGCCCAATCGTTGCAGCGTACAGTTCATCGATAAAACCCTTGTTGTAGAGCACCTGAAAGAGAACAGGCTGTGCTTTTTCCAGCGGTTCAGGATCGCGGGCTGTGGCAAAAACCCCGCTATAGTGCCAGCCAGCGGCAATTCCGGCCGCTGCAACCAGCAGGGCTATACCGGCCATAATGATATTGAACTGCCCTCCCTGCTGTGCCCAGAGATGAGCCAGCCAGTGACCACCTGGCATATCGAAGGGGAGGTTAAAGAACCCGGCAACGACAGCAAAAAAGGCTAAAACAACCAGCGGGACGACGATAGTCCAGGGCTTTCGTGCGGATGACCGTGACTACTATGCTGACCATGATGCTCATCGTCGTGCCCGTTGTGGTGCATACCGTGATGATCATCGTGATCGGGATAGGCAGCTGGTTCGGTGTTATGGTACTCTATCGGGTCATCACCACGATACGTGCCAAAGAAGACCGTCCGCCACTGACGAGTCATATAAAACGCGGTGAGAAACGAGGCTAGCACGAGGACAATCAGCACCACCCAGGCACCATGCTTCAGTGCGTCAACCAGAATCTCGTCCTTGCTCCAGAAGCCGGCAAACGGGATAACCCCGGCCAGAGCGAGGTAGCCAGCCGTATACGTCCAGAACGTCCAGGGCATAAAGCGACGCAGGTCACCCATATTGCGAATATCCTGGGCGGTTTGTTGAGCGGCGTATTCATCGCGATGGTGAATCTTCTCAATTGCTGGTGTTGCCTCCATAGCGTGGATGACCGAACCACTGCCAAGGAAGAGCAGCGCTTTGAAGAACGCATGGGTGAGCAAGTGAAACATACCCGCCACCCAGCCACCAATGCCCAAGGCAGCCACCATAAACCCAAGCTGGGAGAGGGTTGAATAGGCCAGGATGCGTTTGATATCGAATTGCGAGACAGCGATAAGCGCTGCAAAAAGCGCGGTAAATGCACCAATAAACGCAACAATAGCCAGAGCACTGCCATCATCCGCAGTAAAGAGCGGATAGGTCCGACCAACCAGGTACACCCCGGCCGAGACCATCGTTGCGGCGTGAATCAGGGCCGATACGGGGGTCGGTCCTTCCATTGCATCGGGCAGCCATACATGCAGCGGGAATTGAGCTGACTTGCCCACGGTGCCACAGAAGATCAACAGGGCAATAGCAGTGGCATGACTCAAACCCATTACCCCTATGGTGGAGCCAAGATGTTCCAGCAATTCGGGGTTAAATAGCTGGCCAGTTGCCATGCCAAACTCAAGACTACCCGCCTGTGTGTAGAGATAGACCAGACCGATGAGCATCAGCACATCACCAATCCGCGTAGTGATAAAGGCTTTGAGACCGGCGCGATAGGCTTGCGGTCGCTCAAACAGAAATCCAATCAGGAGGTAGGAACAGAGACCCATCACCTCCCAGGCGATGAAAAAGAGTAGGAGATCGCCCGCCATAACCATCAACAGCATCGCGGCGGTAAAGAGCGAGATAAAGGAAAAGAAGCGTGATTGGCGTGTGTGGGCCGCCATATAGCCGAGCGAAAAAAGATGGATACAGGTCGATGTAATCGTTACCATAACGAGCATGGTAGCCGCTATCGGGTCAATATAGATACCCATATTGAAACTGCTGGTACCCGTTGGGGCCCAGGCAATCCTGCGCACCACGTTGGCCTCCGGAAACACAAACCCAGTGTCGTGCGCTTCAGCGTGTTCGGCTGCGGCTTCACCGTGGCTTTCTGCTGCACCATGTTCATCGGCATGCATGATCTCCACGCTACCATCGGGCAACAGATGCGCCCCCTGGACGACCCCGGCAAATAGGCCAAGGGCAAACACAACGGCGATAACCATCAGACCAATGGCGAGCCAGGCACTAAGCCATTTCTGCTGGCGTATTGGCGGCAGCGTGATCAGTATACAGCCAAGGAGCGGAAAGAGCGGAATAAGCCAGGCATACTCCAGAAAGAAGCCCATAACGCATCTAGCCTTTCATCGAATCGACGGTATCAATATAGACGGTCTGCCGTGAACGATAGATAGCAATGACCATCGCCAAACCAACAGCCGCCTCAGCCGCAGCTACGGTGATAACAAAGATGGCAAAGACCTGGCCGGTGATTAAATCGGGTTGCAGATAGCGCCAGAATGCCACCAGATTGATATTCACGGAGTTGAGCATCAGTTCAACCCCCATTAAAATGCTGACCGCGTTGCGGCGTGACATGGCCCCAAACAGGCCAATGCAAAAGAGTGCCGCAGCGATAGTAAGCACTGCACTCAATGGAACTGCGTTGATCATTGATGGTTCCCCTGGACAACATACCGCTTGACCATTTGTTTCCGAACACGTATCGCTTGTTGCTTCAAATCATACCCCATGGTATAAGAATCAAGGCGCAGCTATTGTACCATGAGAATACGGATCATGATTCAAGCAAGACGATATGATTTTGCCGAGAATCAGCGCCAATGGTGTCATCATGCCTATTCTTCTGCATGATTCTGTTGCTGTTGTTTGCGCAATGCCAGTTCTTGCGCCAGGGTGAGAATACGCCGTCGCTGTGCTCGTTCTTCATAGGCAATCACAATAGCGCCAGTAAGGGCAACTAACAGCAACACAGCCGCAATCTCAAATGGCAGCAGATATTCTCGCATAAACGCGGTGCCCATTTCAACTGCACCGGCAATAGCTGACTCTTCTGACGGACGTGCCGTAATGGTCCAGTCCTGGCCAACCAGCGTTGGTACCAGAATGACCGCAAAGAGCATCAGACTGACGAGCAATGCCAGCCACCAGCGTTGATAGAACTTGTGACCCTCGCCCGAGGTGACGTTGTGGGTTAACATAATGGCGAAGAGGATAAGCACCGAGATCGCGCCAACATAGATCAAGACCTGAGCAATGGCGAGAAACTCGGCTTCTAGCAGCAAATATAATGCACCGATACCAAAAAACGAGGCAATGAGCCAGAGTGCTGAGTGAATGACGTTTCGGGTACGGACGACCATCACCGCAGCACCCAGAATGAGTGTTGAAATCAGCACAAAAATAATCTGAATCAGCAACTCCATAATCTATCCTTCGATATATGCGTCGGTACAGTTGCTAGCGTAGCGTTACAGCGCCGAACACCTGGTCGGCTACCAGTTCATCAATCGTTTCATCGGGAGAGCGGTTAATGCGGGTCATGAGCGTATAAGCCGCAACGTTCATCACCAGCGTTGCCACAAAGGCAAAGCCCCATCGGGCGAACGAGTAAGGCTCACCCAGCGCACTCAGAAAGGCGAGATCAGGGTTCAGCTCCCAACGAATCCAGCCAATCCAGAGGCTGGCACTGAAGATATTGACGATAGTTAAGGGAATGACGAATTTCCAACCAAAGCCCATCAGTTGATCAACTCGGAGACGCGGAAACGCACCACGGATCCAGATCATCACAAAAAAGAAGAAATAGGTCTTGGCAAGAAAGTAGAATGTACCTAGGATACCAGCTAGCACGTTAAAGATCGGATTTCCGGCCGGATTGGCTTCACTCACCGCCATGCTCCAGAGCCAGCTAATCCCTGGCCCTTGCCAGCCACCAAAAAACGTGATAACGGTAATAGCACAGAGCAAGAAGTTGAGCAAGTATTGGGCCAGGAAGAAGAGGGCAAATTTCATACCGCTATACTCGGTCATATAGCCCGCTACAATCTCTGAGTCGGCCTCAGGGATATCAAACGGAGTGCGTTCACCTTCAGCCAGGGCGGCAATAAAGAAGCAGATAAACCCAAGCAAACCAACCGGGCTAAAAATAAACCAGCCCAATCCCAGATCAGGGATACCAGCGACATCAACCTGGCTGATGAACAGACCCGACTGCGCTTCAATGATGCTGACAATGGACATACTGTTGGTAAGCATCACAATTACTGCAATGCTGATGAGCGCCGGCACTTCATACGAAACCATCTGGGCGACGGCACGCATAGCCCCAAGCAGGGCAAATTTGTTGTAACTGGCCCAGCCAGCCATCATCAAGCCAACCGCACTGACCGACGAAATGGCAAAAAAGAAGAGCAACCCGGTATCGAGATCAACTGCATACATCCCCGGTCCCCAGGGAATAACCGCAAACATAAACATGACGGGTGCAGCTACCACACATGGGGCAAGGAGATGCACCATCTTATCTGCTGCGGTAGGGACGATGTCTTCCTTAGTAAACATCTTTACCCCATCGGCAACCGGTTGAAAGATACCCTTGGGACCCACACGGTTCGGCCCCAAGCGATCTTGCATACGTGCAATTGCCCGTCGTTCAAAATAGGTCATAAAAAGCATTTGTAACGGAGCAATGGCAAAGATCAACGTTACCGCAATGCTGTTGCTGATGAAGATAATCAGCCATTCTGGAGCATTCAAGCCCAGCATGGTATTCAGCACATGGTTAATTACATCGGCCACGGTTGTCCTTCTCTCTGGATTATCAGCACCACAGGTGGTGATAATCGATGCACAAACCTGTTAGCATTCCTGGTCCTATTCTTGATCGCCCTTTTTCCGTGCAGCATTGCGAGCACGAATCTCGGCCAGCCGAGCAGCTTTCTCATCCAGCGGCTTACCCTCTTCACTGCTGCTTGCAGGCGCTTCGGGAGTGCTGGTTGCCGAATCGGCCGCCTGTTCAGCGGCCTCAGTTGCTTTCTGAGCCGCATTACGAGCACGAATAGCAGCGAGACGAGCGGCTTTATCGTTCGCCGGTGGTGTTTCTGCTGCTGGTTGGTCGGATTCTTCCGATGGCGTAGCATCGCCTTTTTTAGCCGCATTACGAGCACGGATAGCAGCCAACCGAGCAGCCTTATCATCGGTCGGTGGTGATTCTTCTGCGCTGGTTTCGGCTGCTGGTGTACTGCCACCCTTCTTCGCGGCATTGCGGGCGCGAATTGCCGCCAGTTTGGCCTCTTTATCGGTGGGCAGCGGCGCATCCGCGGCGGTGCCCGCAGCCGGTGCGCTTCCGCCTTTTTGTGCGGCATTGCGAGCACGAATTGCGGCCAGTTTGGCCTCTTTGTCGGTTGGTGCTGCTGCCGTATCGGCGGCACGTGGCGCTGCTGCTTTCTTCGCTGGCGCTTTTGCCGCCGGTGCTTGTGCCGCCGCCGCCTGTGCTGCTTGAGCCTGTGCCGCCGTTATCTTCTCCGTCAGATGGGGGGCAATGCCAATCGCGCCCGGTCGCCGCTTCATATTCGTCGCCAGTTTTTTATACGCCCGTTCGCGTGCCTCAGCCCAGAAGCCAGGGGCAATGGATTCATAATAGGAAACCGGGCGATTCAGATCGCGTTTATACACTGTCAATGAAGGATGATCATGAGTTGAGAGTTCAAACTCATGATCCATCTTGATTGCATCAAAAGGGCAGACTTCGGCACAAAACCCGCAGCTCATACAGGCATCATATTCAATAATAAATTCGGCGACCGATGGCACTGGCTTTCCGCTGGCCGGGTCCTTGGCCTGCGTCATATGAATCACTTGAGGTGGACAGATGCGCTGACATTGAAAGCATGAGGTGCATAGCTCATGACCAGTCTCATCGTCATAGAGCAACACCGGCATATTGCGATAAGCTTCTGGCAACTTTATCCGTTGTTCGGGGTACTCAACCGTAAACGTCCCATAGCTTTTGCTCATATCTTCCAGCGTCACAAACGCTGTTGGTTTGCTCTTGTCATTGCCCGCGTTAGGAGCGCTTTCCGATGCTGTGGCTGGTACGTTCTGATGCTGTTTTTCAAACCATGCACGGCGCCAATGGCGAAAGACGACGCCTAGCCCTTTGCTCAAGCTAAAGCCGGCCACACTGGTCGATTGACCTCGCGCCACAGTCACCACTTTCCCGCGTTCAATTGGTATGTTCATCGATCCACTTCTCCCATGACGATATCAATACTGCCCAGAATGACCACTACATCGGCTACCTTATAGCCTCGACACATATCGCTCAAAGGAGTCAGGTTAATAAATGATGGTGCCCGTACCTTATAACGGTAGGGTGTCTGACCGCCATCACTCACCAGATAAAACCCAAGTTCACCTTTGGGTGATTCAATGCGAGTGTAGGCATCACCCACCGGTGGTCGTATATTCTGACGCGCTTTCGGGTTAATATGCCCACCTTCAGCATCTGGCAATTGTTTTAATGCTTGCTCAAGAATGCGCTTGCTCTGCCGCATCTCTTCAATGCGCACCAAAAAGCGGTCATAGACATCACCCACCGTACCGATAGGAACATCAAAATCAAACCGATCATAAATGCTATACGGTTCGGCCTTGCGAATATCATACGGGATACCACTTCCCCGCAAAACCGGTCCCGTTACACTATATGAGATTGCAACCTCTTTGGGCAAGACGCCGATACCTTCGGAACGGATACGCAGGATCTCATTTTCGCGCAGCATCCGTTCAAATTCATCAATAAAGGTGGGTAACCCTGTTAGAAGCGATTGCAAGCGTGGGACGAAATCAGGGGGAAGATCACGCACCACGCCGCCAAACCGGAAGTAGTTACACATCAACCGCGCACCACTGGTTGACTCAAAGAGATCGAGGATCTTCTCCCGTTCACGCATCCCAAAAGCCAGCGGGGTTTGCCAGGCACCCATATCGTTAATCAAGAAACCCAATGCACTCGCATGATTCAAGATGCGGGTCAACTCGACCATAATCACCCGGATATATTCGGCCCGTTCGGGTACCTCAATCTCGGCTAGTTTTTCCACCGCCATAGCATACGCCTGATTATTGGCCATCGAGTTAAAGTAATCCAGACGGTCTGTATAGGGCATGTTCTGGAGATAGGTGTTGACTTCGGCAATCTGTTCGTGGTTGCGGTGTAAGTAGCCAAAAACCGGCTTCAGATCGACAATCGTTTCGCCATCGACCGTCACGAGCATCCGAAAGACGCCGTGAGTCGAAGGATGTTGTGGACCGATATTGATCTGGAGTTCTTCTGTTTTTATCATCGTACCTTCAGCTTTCATCACCGAGATACTTGTCCCCCTGTTTGGGGAAATCTTTCCGCATCGGGTGGCCGTCAAGCTCATCCCACATATAAATACGCTTTAAGTAAGGATGACCAGTAAAGGTGATCCCAAACAGATCGAATGCTTCGCGTTCATTCAGGTCGGCGCCTGGCCAGAACGGCGTTAACGACGGCACCGATGGGTTATCACGTGGTACCCGAACCTTGATCACCAGGTCTCGACCACCTTCAAGATGATAAAAGCGGTAGACCAGTTCAAACAACTGATAATCCAGGTAATCTACCGCCACAATGTCTGAGAGGTAGGTGTACCCCAGCACATCACGTACATAGACTGCGACCCGAGGCAAAAAATCAGCTTCAATCAGCAGATCACCCGTTTCCAGAAACGCAGGCAATCCCTCAACCACCGGGTGAACCGAAGCCACGGCTCCTGGTAAATCAGCACCAAGTTGTTTTCGCAGGTCATCAGGCGTTATCAGAGGCATGCTCATCCTCCTTGCGCTTGAGGTCATTGGTCGCAATTTCTGGTGATATCCCGCTCGCCTTGAGCGCATGGTCCAGTTCAACCGTCGAATCCATAATGGGGAAGTGACGGACAATCTCGGGATGTTCAATGCGACCGCTCTTGTACTCTCCTTGCGATGGCGAGGTGTAGGGGCTGACTAGGGGTAACCCACCCACCGGGTCAACCAGACGACCATCAACTTCCAGGCCCTTTTTGCCAAACGTTGGCACCACAAAATCTTCGGTCTGTGGTCGCTGACCCTTGCCATACCAGCGCACACGCCGATGATCCTGTGCATCGATCTGGCTCTGCAAAGTCATTAACGCATGCAACAGCGCTTCTGGACGGGGTGGGCAGCCAGGAATATACACATCAACGGGAATAAACAGGTCAATGCCTCGCAACACATTGTAGCCATCACGGAAAGGCCCACCAGACGTCGCGCACGCTCCCATCGAGATGACATAACGCGGTTCGGCCATCTGATTGTAGAGTCGCACCACCTGCGGTGCCATCTTCTTTGTTACCGTACCAGCCACAATCATCAAGTCGGCCTGGCGCGGGCTTGCCCGAAACAGTTCGGCCCCAAAGCGAGAGACATCGTAACGACTCAAGCCAAAGGCCATCATCTCAATGGCACAACAGGCCAGACCAAATGCCATCGGCCAGATGGAAGACCGTCGTCCCCAGTTATAAAAGCGGTTGAGCGTGGACATAAACACGCCCTGTTTTTCGAGATCGAATTGAATATGCTGGTCATCAGACATCGATTAGATCCATTCTAGGGCACCCTTGCGCCAATCATAAATCAGCGATGCGACCAGTATCAACAAAAAGATACTCATCGCAATCAGCGCAAAGACGCCAATTTGACCAAATGACACAGCCCATGGGTAGAGGAAAACAACCTCAACATCAAATACCACAAAAGCAATGGCATATAGATAATATTGCACGCGAAATTGCACCCAGATATCACCAATTGCCTCAAGCCCACACTCATACGTCGATTTTTTGCCTTCGGTGGGACGTTTGGGCGCAACAAGATAGCCCATAATCAGCGGAATAAAGGGAAATATCACTGATGCAATAAAAAAGACAGCAATAAATGGATAATTGATTAACACGGGGTACTCCTTACCATCACAACCGATAGACCAGCACCGGTTTCTTCCACCAACAACCATACGAATGTTTCTTGTGTTCGCATCGTGCAAAAGTATAACAGAGGTTGTCATGCTTAGCAACGTGTGCAAAGGCCGTTCATTGTATGGTGATCGTATGAGGCAATAGGGTAGACTTACCGGATGAGCTTCATCTCCACCCGGCCAATCCGAATAATATCTCCCTCATTCACGCTGGTTGCATCACGTACTTCAAAGCCATTCACAAACGTCCCATTCGTACTGTTCAAATCTTCCAATGTCCAGCTATCTTCACCAAAGTTAAGCCGTGCATGTTTGGCCGATAGAAAATTGTCATTCAAGGCAACATCACTTTCCATGCTGCGGCCAATAATGGTTATCGGGCTAAGAGGAAACATCTTGCCACTGGGCAGACCTGTCTGGCCGGCGCTCACCACCACCAGTTGACCATACGGGCTACCAGAAGCCTGCAATGGTGACTGGCTGGCCCGTAACTCACGCAAAATAACCCGAACCACTTGCCACAGGAAAAAATAGAGCAGACAAACGACCGCAATGCGGAGTACCAGAATAATGACATTTACCGAGACATCAGCAATGTCAAACATAGACTTCTGACCTACCCTTCACGAAACAGCAACTCCAACCCCCCCAGCGATATAACATCCTGATCTCCCAATGCAGCCTCGCTAATCCGTTCACCATTGATAAACGTGCCATTGGTACTTCCCAGGTCAGTAATCCAAAAACGGCGGGTCTTATAACGTAACTGGGCATGATGGCGTGATACACGCGTATCTTCCAAGATAATATCGTTGTTCAGCCCCCGACCAATATTCAGCAGTGTGCTCTCCAGCGGGATAGGATGCGGTCCATTGGTTGTTTCAAGCAACAGGAGTGCTCGCTGGTTTTGCTGCGATGATGACTGCAACTGTGCGGTTGCAGTCATCACCTGGGTAGCCCCTTCGCTGCCCCGTTCGACGGTTTCGGCCACGACCTGTATCGTTCGGCGCGGTACTGCACTATCCTCGCTCATTTCGACACGTGGGTGCTCTAGCATGGTAAACTGCCGCTCATTGGCAAGCTCATTCAAATAGTTTGCCATCTCGCGCTCCACCTCTTTGCGAATCGGCTGAAATGCCATAAAATCACGCGGGTTGAGAAAAACGCGATAAATGTTCGGCACAATTACCCGCCGCACACTGATCGTCTGATGGCTCTCCATTGCTCGCTCTAGGCGCTTCGCAATTTCCGCTGGCTGCACCGGGCTTCGGAACAGACGGGCAACCGAGTCCTCCACCAGCGATTCCATAAACTGTTCAAAACGGCTTAAGGCTGACATTGCGGCTCACCCCTTTCGTCCCGCATTCCTGCTGAAACGGCGCTTGATCGTCGTGAACAACGGCTTCTGCTCGTTTTCTTTCTCTCTGTTCTCATTCAACTTGTTTGACTCGTCACTTTGGCACGTACTGGATCGGCGAGATACATCGGTTCAAGCGTCGCAGGATTATCATGCTGTCCATCAAGCAGCCGCTGCCAGGCACATGCGGCGAGATACCCGGTTCGTCGCAGTGACGCTGTCGTGCCAGGAAAATGGGCTTTTTTTCCCAAAATGCGCTGTATCTGCTGCTTCACATCAGGCTCAATGTCACCGCAGAACAGTGTCTCGTCAGGGACATTCTTGCCAATTTCCGCGAGAGATATATTACGATATTCAGATAAACGCCGTTGCTGGCCTTCATTCGGCAAAAAGAGCGCACACGCAAACCGGTCACGTCCCAGGCGGATAATCGGATAGGTTGGCAAACCGCTTGACTGATATTGATAGGCCAGCGCATCCAACGTACTAACACCAATGAGCTTTAAACTCTGGGCCAGCACCATGCCCTTGGCAATGCTCATCCCAACCCGCAAACCACTCCAACTGCCCGGCCCCAATGCCACCGCCACCGCTGTTAATTCATGCTTGTGATAGCCCGTATGCTTCAGTAAGAGGTCTACCTGGGCCAGCACCTGGCTGGTATGGTGACGCCCCGAATGCCAGGTACATTCACCTAAGACCGCATCTTTGGCATAAAAAGCCACACCCGAAAGATCCGTCGACGTATCAATCGCCAGCAACACCATAATCGTCTTATCCAAACGCTGTCTGCTTCAATGTTTCAACCAGATCGTAGTAACGTTTACCTTGCGGCACAAAGCGTAAAATGCGTTTATCTTCGGCCAGATGCTGCATATAAATCGCCAGATGCTCCTGCGGGAGCCATGTTGCGGCGCGGTCAGCCCACTCAATCAAACAGATATCGTGGTATCGGTCAAGCACCTCCTCAAGCCCAATCCCTGTCAATTCGGCTGGCTCGGTAATGCGGTAGAGATCAATATGATGAATACGGGCTGAAGCCAGTGAACGCTGAGCTTTGGGTCCTGGCCGATACTCATTGATCAAAACAAAACTGGGACTGGTCACCAGATCTTCCGAGCCTATGCCTTGAACAATGCCCTTCACCAGATGCGTCTTGCCAACCCCAATATCACCAAGCAGCAAGACCAAATCACCGGATTGCAGTCGCTCACCGAGACGCAGACCAATGCGTATTGTCTGCGCCACACTATGGCTAATAAAATCAAGCATCGTTGGTGTTTGTACAGCTGGTAATGATTGCGTTGACATCATACCTTCATTATAGCACACACCAATGGCGAACATTCTGTTGCGAGACCAGTTTGCTGACTGGTATGGGTTGATGCGCAGTGCATCAACGCGCCTCGGCAGCCCAGAAGATCATCTCCCAGCCATCAACCGCTACTAGTAACTTTTGATCTGGGGCAAAGGCAGTGCTATACACGGTACTGGAATGCAAGAGATTCGTATCAAGTTGGCTTTTGCTCTGCATATCCCACAGCCGCAACATATCCTGATCGTCTCCCGAAGCGAGCAACTGACTATCGGGTGAAAAGGCCAGACACTTTATGGTTACCCCCGGCTTGGTCAGGGTCGCCAGCACACTCCCATCAAAGGTATTCCAGAGTATGATACTTCCTTCAAATGATGCCGCCAGGTGATCGCCATCTGGTGAAAATGTGACCTGTTGAATGGTCGTCTCCGCTTCTTCTAGCGTGCGCACCACTTCGTTGCTCGTGAGGTTATACATTTTGACGCTAGACCCATCACCAAAGGCGATTATCTGGCCATCTGGTGAAAAAGCCAGACCCCAGACACTGATATGAGCATCAATAGTCTGTAATAACGTACCAGTCTCCGTATCCCACAGGCGCAGCGTTTTGTCGAGCGAACCCGACGCTAAAAGAGACCCATCGGGTGCAAACACCAGATTACGTACCTTGTCGCGATGCTCTTGCAATGTATACAAGGCTTCGCCTGTTTCAATATCCCACACCCCAATCGCCCCTGATTCAGAACCAGCGGCAACCTGGCGCCCATCGGCCGAAATCGTCACATTGTGCAAATCACCCCCGGGACCATCCAGATTGTGCTTGAGTAAGCGACGTTCAACATCCCAAATCTTCACCTGACCATCAAACGATGCTGAAGCCAGCGTTTTACCATCAGGGGTAAAAGCCAGCCCCATAATCAGTCCCTCATGCGCTTTAACCCGATCATACTCGATAATATCTGAAGCATTTGCGGCAGTCAATCGACCTGGTGTATCTAGTTGTCCTGTTGGTGCAACTCCCGCTTCCACAGCAACAGCCTCCACTGGAGGCGATGGAACGACTTCCCCTTCCATAGGCGCCAGAAAATACGCCATTCCAAAGATCGGTAACATACAGACCAGCAACACCACGATAGCCAGACCACCGCCAAGCCATAACCATAACGATGATTTCGATGGCTTTGACTGAACTGCTCCGCCGACTGGCTGCGTTGCGGGCTGCACCATTGGGGTTGCTGCTGGTTGTGGGTTGGCGACCACCGCTTCTGGTGCGGGCGCCGACACGACGGTTTCATCGGTATAGGCCGACTGCATCTGGGCCTGCCTCAGGGCTGCACGCATTGTCGCAGCGTCTGTCAGACGGTCCTCGCTGCGCATGGCCATTGCCTGCATCAACACATGACTGACGGCTGGTGGCACCTGGGGATTTACCACATGTGCTGCTGGTTGTGGGTCTGGTTGATGATTGATATGCGCTGTTGCCCGACTCAACGCATTGACCGGCGCAGTACCCGTCAGCAGATGATGCAACGTCACCGCCAGGGCATACAGATCACTGCGATGATCCGTTCCAGTGCCCTGTATCTGCTCTATGGGCGCATATTGTGGAGTGTATCCGGCCACACTCACCTGTTGCTGTGTTGTTGTAGCCATGCCTTTGGCCAACCCAAAGTCGAGCAGCATCATCCGGTCGGATGGCCCCAGCTTCATATTGTGCGGTTTGATATCGCGATGAATAACGGGTGGCTGTTGCCGATGGAGATATTCCAGAGCATCAAGGAGTTGATCGGCCCAATCCAAAACCTGTCTTACCGCAAAGGGACCACCCTGCTGCTGCAACAAATGAGCCAGGTCCTGACCGCCAATATAATCCATCACCAGAAACTGCCCTTCGGTCTCCACAAAATAATCGGTGACCCGTGGTAACGACGGATGGTTTAAACGTGCCAGCAAACGCGCTTCACGCTCAAATGCCTGGTCGGCCTGAACCCCACTCAGACGTGTTTGCTTGAGAGCAATGGTATGGCCCAGCCGTTCATCAACCGCCTCATACACCGTACCCATACCACCCTGGCCAATGGCCTGCACAATGCGATACCGTTGATGCACGAGCGTGCCTGGTCCAAGGATCATACTCATCGTTCCATCTCTCTTCATTGCAAGGCTCAATTGCATACTTCATTATGCCATATACTATCTGTGGTCAAGCCGGTTATCCAACCAGCAAAGCTGATCGCGCTATCCCAGCGAGATGCTGCGCTAACAGGTCACCGGTTGCCAGTTCTGGGAATTTCCGCTGCACATCATCTAACGTGTGTTTCCCATCCAGATAGCATAATAGTCGCTGTCGTACCGCTTCCAGACGCACATCCTCATGGTACAAATTCGTCACAATAGGTCCATGATGGGCCTGCCAGCGAGCCAACCGCCGTGCTCTGGGACGTTCACTGATCGTTGTACAGATGGCGGGCGGCATCAGCGATAGCTGCACCAGATTACTACTGCAACAAAAGCCCTTAAGCAACGTTGCACGCAATACAGCGCGATCATACTCGGTCTGGTCATCAGCCAAATGCCCCATTTCCTTAGTAAGTAACCTTGATTGTGCTTGCTCACACAGCGTATCGAATGGTACAGCTTGCGGCCAGAGATCAATCAGACACATCATAGCCGCCTGACTGAACCCATGATCAGTCACCAGTCGTGCCCCATCATCGCTTACAAACGTCAGTGCCAGCGGTATTGGCGTATCGGCCACGCCGGTCAGCAAGCGTGCCGGTGATGCCAGACAGCAGCGTTCTAGCACATCTGGTGTGAGCTGGCGCCGCAACGTAAGGGTATCGTGACAGAGCAACGTCTCGCGGAACATGCGGCACCGCACAAAATCCAGATATTGTTCATACTCGCCCATCGTGCGAGCCAGTTGTTGTAGATGTTCGGCCACAGTGGGTTCGAGATTGAGCGCCAGGGTACTGGCCATATCACTCTCAGTGACATATTGCAGACCATACTGAGCCGCGTGTTCGAGAAATGCGTGGATATACACCGGTTCGTTCACATCAGCCAGCTCATCATACAACAGCAACGTCGCTTGCTCTGACCCGACCCGTGCCAGCTTTTTGCGAATATAGGTCAGATAGTGGTTCACAAATCGGCCAAACGCTGGATTTTCCCGCACCACCGCATCGGCTAAAAAGTCCAATAGTTCCAACGCCTGCTGGCTACGATCATATGGATCATCGAGAGCACGCGTATGGTAGCGCATCATCTCCCGCAGCATGCCTATGGCATGCCACCCAGGATAGGTATTATAGCTAATATACGCGATTCCATGGGGATTGAGATGATCACGGCAAAGGCGCATGATAGTATCGCGTACATCACGACCAACCCATGAGTAGACCCCATGCACCAGAATATAGTCGAACTTCCCCCAGTTCGCATCAATCTCGCAGAAATCACCGTGGTGCAGCGTCACATTCTCCAGACCCAGCACGTCAATGATTTCACGGCCAGACCATATCTGGTGTTCAGCGCGGTCAATCCCAACAAAGCGGCTTTCAGGCAACAGCTCAGCCATAGCAATACTATTGATGCCGCTGCCACAGCCCAGGTCAAGCACACGACAGCAGTTCGCTGGCGCCGGCTCTATGCCACGCAACCATGCCAGCGTAGCCAGGCGATCCGGGTGCGTCTGCACATGACAGATATGCGGATATGGTATAGCATCATAGAGTTGATACTCTGGGCCAGTAGTCATCCAACCGTCTCCACCGATACGACGTTCCTGTTGGAATATCATACCATACCTGTGTGTACGTTGTATTGATGACGTGTTACCATTTGTATGATCACCACAACCCATAGCGGCGCAACGTGCTGTGCTGAACGCCACCTTTCAATGCGAACCAAAACAGGTTGGCAGATGGAAAATTGGTATCATTCAGAAGGGGATATGTTTTTACGGGGTGGTACAATTGCATTGCACCACCCCGTAAGAATTGCTCTTTATGATCGATAATACTCATTAGGGGGACGTTGTTTAGTCATCATCGTCGTCTTCATCATATTCACGATCTTCGCCGCCACCGCTGTTGCTACCCGGAGGAGTAGCTTGCATGCCAGCAATCAACTGTTCCTTTTCGGCAGGTGTGAGATCGGCTTCCGGGTGCATCATCAGATAGTCTGACAGGGGCATCTCACCGCTCCGGATGACCTCGGCGATTTCACCGGCATCCTCGCCATAGTTGTTCCAATCGGAAAAGTTAAGCGCCTGCCGCCCCTCGACCACGTGATTGGTCACAGACCAGGAAATAGGCGCGATTTTACTATAGAGCGGCCAGTTGACTTCGTTGCTGTGGCAGTCGAAGCAGGCCCGCTGGGCCAGCACACGCGTCTCCGGGCTGTCCCAGGCTGGTTCCTGTACCACCGGTGGATTTGTCTGCTGCATGAGCACTGGAATAGAGAGAATCTGTAATACAATGAATATGCCCACCACGACCGCCAGACCGAGACCTAACCCCTTTTTCCAACCCATAAAAACACCTCTTTCTCCAATTATCGTTACGTTGCAGCGATCATACGCGTCACGTTGTATCTATCGTCTGATAGCAACGACCAGACGATACCATTATCGTTGTTGCGACAGTTGCATTCTATTGTCTGATTGTTGGAAACAGGTGAGAAACACGAGTATCCTGTATGCGATGACATCATGATCGCTCACAGAATGATGCTACAGCATGTTACCAACGTGTTCTAGCTTGCATCAAACATTGGAAATTGATGAGAATAACGTATGCCATCGTGAGATGGTATTATAATACATCAGGATACACAACATGTATCTTTATATGATAGTTTCTCTTTATCAAATATAATAAACGGAAAGGACCGATTATGAAACGCATGCTCTGTTTCAGTTGCCTCTTGCTGCTGTCAACTGCTCTGTTCTTCTGGTCTGGCTGTAGCCGCACCGCAACCACCCCCACTGGTGCAGAAGACCCGACCACTGGCGCCAGTGCGGAAGCAGCCATTGGCAGCGCTATCACCAGTACAATCGTCACTAGCGATAGCCCGACTGATCTGCCCGCCAGTGACCCCGTAACCGAACGACCAGATAAGCCCGATCAGCCACCCGAGATGTATGCCACCTATTGCGCTGCGTGCCACGGCGCTACCGGCGAGGGCAGTAGTCTTGGCGTTGCGCTCAACACCGAGGAGATGCGCCAGCGTGACCCGGCCGAGCTGACCCAGGCGATTCAAGCAGGCGTGCCTGGCAGTGCTATGCCCGGCTGGGAGCGCGTGCTCAGCGATGCCGAGATTGATGAACTGGTGCGCTTCATCAACGGTCAGGAGGTGCTGGCCGAAGATGCGATTATTCCGACCAGTACACCATATACAGCGTCTGATCTGGCAGACCCGGCTGCTCGGCAGAGCATTGGTACACAGACCTTTGACACGTATTGTGCCTCGTGCCACGGTGAAAACGGCAGTGGCGGCCTGGGACCGGTGATCAATAGCCAGCAATTTCTCAGTCGTCATACCGATGAGCGCATCCGCGATGCGATTTTGCACGGTGGCTGGCGACCCAACTCGCAGATGCCGGCGTATGGTGAGCATATCGACCAGGACACAGTCGATATGCTCGTTGAAACCATCCGCTCGTGGGAAGCTACCGCGCCCAGTGTCCCCAATCCACGAGGGACGGCGATGACAGAGGCCGGTGTCGGGCCTGGGCAGGGCCATACGGCACAGGGTGACCCTGTAAGCTACCGTGGCAGCGTGCTCAGCCTGCGTGAATCCCTGCTCACGATCACCACCGCAGATGGTAAGACCGTTGCCGTGGTTCTGGGGCCACCGTGGTACTGGCAAGAGCAGGGCATTGCCATTGCTATCAGCGATACGGTCGAACTGGAGGCAGTTATGCTCGATAGTGGTGTGCAACGGGCCAACCAGGTATCGAACGAAACCACCGGTGAACAGATGACTTTGATTGATGCCAGTGGCCGACCAGCCTGGGCCGGTCAGGGTGAGGGTCATCAGGGTCAAGGTCAAGGTCAGGGTCAGGGCCAAGGTCAGGGTCAGGGCCAAGGTCAGGGTGCAGCCAACCGTGGCGATCCGGTAAGCTATCGGGGTGAAGTTGTCGAAGTTGCTGGTACGGTGCTGACCATGCGCACCGAGAACGACGATTCCATTGATGTCGTGCTTGGCCCGCCGTGGTATTGGCCGGCCTATGGTATTGCGCTCAATCCAGGGGATATGTTGGAACTGGAAGGGTTTGCATTGCCCGATCACTACCCGGAAGCCGATGTCATTCGGAATCTCACCACGGGTGAATCCATTCAACTCCGCACTGCCGATGGTCAGCCGGTCTGGCAGCAACTGGAACGATCAGGCCAAGGGCAGGGCCAGGGCCAGGGCCAGGGCCAGGGCCAAGGGCAGGGCCAGGGCCAGGAAGGGACGCCACGGACGGTTGAAGGTACCGTTGTCGCACTCAACAGCAATATCCTGACGGTGGAGACCAGCACTGGCGATACCATAGAGGTAACATTAGGACCACCCTGGTTCTGGGGCGAGCAAGGCATTGCACTCAATCCGGGCGATCAAGTCACACTGGATGGCAATGATATGCCAGGGGGCAACCTGCGTCTTTCCACGATCACCAACACCGCTACGGGTGAAACGATGGTATTGCGCAACCCCGATGGCACGCCCGTCTGGCAGCAGTAACGCCAGATTGCCAGCAATCCATAGGTGCGCAGTTCGGCTGCGCACCTGCACCGATACGAGAACGTATTTTACACAATCGTGGGTTTTGGGTATCGGGTATCGGGCATCATCAGGCACAGCGTGCGGTCGTGCCCGACGGTCGTGCGGCGGCAAGCCGCACCGACGATCTTCCACAAACATTCAACACAGAGGCGCAAAGCCGTAAAGGTTGGACCTAATTATGCATTGTTCATAATCAATTGCTCATAACCTCCGTGCCGTCGTGTTTCCGTGGTGCATCTTCATCCACAGGCCCTCACCCCCGGTTCCTCTCCCAAGGCGGGAGAGAGTAGACGATGCCAGCGCGGCATGCTTTCTTCTCTTGTGAACACAGGGCCGGGTATGAGGAGGGAAGAGGTCGGGACGACCGCACACACGCATCAGACGGAGGTGCGGCGTGCGGCCGCTTTGCGCTTCAACGCTTTGCGCTTCAACGCTTCCACTGCGTCCGATCACAACGCATACCCGTGATCACCTGAATTTGGTATCAGACAGCAGCAACCATGACGCACAAAAGTTCGGGTTACCAACGATGCAAACAGGATAAAATAAGAACATATATTCTAATTACACAACGTTTCGCCCATCTATCGGGGTGGTTACCGCTCTTTCAATAGATGCAACTGATCCATCGGGTTGAGCGAGCGGATAATCTGTGGGAAAACGTGTGGGAAAGTGTGGGAAAGTGTGGGAAAGTGTGGGAAAGTGTGGGATACATTGGGATATGTTGGAAAACGATAGGATTGGCATTGATTGGAGCATGCTGGATCGATGAAACGTGTATCGTTTGACACTGATGATGGGGGTTTTGCTGTGTGATATATCGAACATGTGTTCTTTTCTGTTCCTGGTGGGTGATTCGTGATCGGATGTGAGTGGGGGTTGATCTGACTCTCAGCATAGCACCAGCACATAACCTCCACTGCTGTTCCGATCAGTCATCTGCTCAATACACGTTTTGCAAAATCCTGTGCAGATTGTTGTGTACAGCATCGTGGTATGATAAAGGAAGAGATACATTGATGACCAGCACTGGAAGGGAAGGCATGCCTTGACTCACACCAACAAGATAGTACAAGAATCCATACCATCTTTCGATCATGAGCATCTGGAAGGAATTGAGTCAGAAGATGTTATGGGTGACGATGTCATTAACCACCCGTTTGATCCAACGCTGATTCGGGTCGAAACCTTGTCCGTAACCGTGAATCTGGTGCTTTCACGCATACAGGAAGGAGAAATTGACCTCAATCCAGAGTTTCAACGGAAAGCCGGTATCTGGAAAGATGGCGCACAAAGTCGTTTAATTGAGTCACTGTTGATGCGCATTCCACTACCAGCATTATACATGGATGGAGCAAACGAAGACAGATGGGTCGTTGTTGATGGACTTCAACGACTGACAACTCTGAAGCGGTTTGTGCTCGATAAGGTACTAAGATTAACTGAACTGGAATTTTTGACGAACCTTATCGGCTATACCTATGATGATTTGCCAAGGCACTTTCAACGCCGTATCCAGGAAACCCAACTCACGATCTATCTTATTAGCCGTGGGACACCAGAAGACGTGAAATTTACCATCTTCCGACGCATTAACACTGGTGGCAAACCGTTATCGCTACAAGAGATTCGGCATGCGCTCAATCAGGGTAAATCAACGCGATTGCTTGAAGAGTTAGCGCAATCTCCAGAGTTCAAGGCAGCAACTGCAGAAGGAATAGCTGATGATCGTATGGGAGACCGTGAACTGGTGTTGCGGTTTCTTGCTTTTACGCTCAGACCTTATCACACCTATGTTGTGCAAGACTTTGATGCTTTTTTAAACCAAACCATGCAGATGATCAATGGGTTGGCAGATGACAAGATTGACGATCTAAAACGGCAGTTTAAACGGGCTATGCGAGCAGCCTATCGCTTGTTTGGTAACGATGCTTTCCGTAAGCGGTATCACGAACGTGATCGTCGTAATCCAATTAACAAATCATTGTTTGAGTCATGGTCGGTAAATTTGAATGCATTATCTGATGATGAACTGGAGAACATCATACAGAATAAACATCAAGTCAACCAAAAATGTATGGAGTTGATGCAGGATCGAGCATTTGATGCAGCAATCTCACAGGGGACTGGCGATGTTGCCAAAGTTCAGCGGCGCTTTGAACGCGTGCGAGACCTGATACAGGAGGTGCTTCTATGATTACTGAGTTACACCTGACAAACTTTAAATGCTTTGAGAATCAAATCATCGCCCTGAAACATCTGACCCTGCTATCTGGCCTGAATGGCATGGGAAAGTCAACCGTAATCCAGGCATTGCTTCTGCTTCGTCAATCATATGAGAGAGATGGGCGAATCAGCAGATTAGAACTCAATGGGGAACTGACCAGTCTTGGTACTGCACAGGATGTACGCTTTGAACACGCACAGACCGATGATATGAGCATTGGACTCCTTGATGATCACGTGGGTAAGGTGGTATGGCGTTTTTGTATCAATCCATCCACAGACGTTTTATCGATACAACATCAACCGGAACAAGATCATCACAGCATTGCGCAAATGAGTCTCTTTCAACGTCACTTTCAGTATCTTCAAGCTGAACGCATAGGACCACGAAATGCGTTTGAGACATCAGATTTTCAGGTGCGGCAACGACGCCAACTTGGACCACAGGGAGCATACACAGCCCACTTTCTCGCCTTGTTTGGCAATGATGATATTGCACTACGGAAATTACAACATCCCGATGCAGCATCGCTCAGTCTCAAACATCAGGTTGAGGCATGGCTCAATATCATCTCACCAGGTACACGACTGAACATAACATCGGTACCTGATATGGATATTGTGGGATTACGCTATTCATTTACGTCCGGTCGGAGCGAAAGCAACCCTTACCGTACTACCAACGTGGGTTTTGGGTTGACCTATACATTGCCCATTCTGGTCGCTCTTTTATCATCACCTCCAGGTGCATTATTGTTACTTGAGAATCCTGAAGCGCATCTGCATCCTAAAGGACAATCCCTTATCGGAGAGTTGCTTGCACGTGCCGCTGCTGCTGGTCAGCAGATTATTGTTGAAACCCATAGCGATCACATTTTAAATGGTATTCGCGTGGCTGTGCGCCAACAACAAATCCCCCCACAACAGGTAGCACTGCACTTTTTTGAGCGTGATGCACAGACTGGCAAACATTTGGTGTTAACACCCCAGATCGATCATCATGGACGGATCAACGAATGGCCAGACTATTTTTTTGATCAGTATGAAAGGAGTCTGGAGGCTTTACTCCTACCAGTGACCGACAATGAGTTTTGAACCCGTTTTGAATGAACTCTCGATGGAAAACCTGGCTTCGGATATCGGTGAAGCACGTCGCCGGATGAGTCTCTTTATCCAAACACTGGTGATAGCAACAGGAACATATGGCCTTAAACGGACATTACGTATCAAAAACGAACAGTTTTATTCTCAGGAACTTGCTTCTGGCTATCCATTAGCCCGTTGGCGTAATGATAGGAACGTATCACCAGATGAACGGAACTTCTGGCGTGTGCTTACAACAAAGCATCCATTTCTCATCGATCACGATGCTCTCGGAGGTGCTGCATTGATGATGGAGTGTCACTGTGGTGGAAAGCCAGCAATTGGGCTACAAGCAGCACTGCTCCTGGATACCATTGCTATCAGTGTGCTTTCTGATACTCTTTGGGATAACGCAGAAGTCACCTTGACCGTCAGTGAGCTTGATCAAGAGGGAATATGGCTCCCCGAACGAATGGAACAGGTAACTCATGCCAGTCATCCTGATCATTTACGCGTGCATGCTCGTTGGATAAAACAACGCCAACAGGCTGAAACGGATCATGAACTGAGGATCATTCAGAGTGGTGCAGAACTGTGGAGTCAGCGACACATAGTATGGCCTTCACTGACATTTTGCGCTGTAGTAGAACAACAACTTCGCAAGAACAACCCTCAAATAAATCATATAGAAGCAATAAGATTGCGGTTACAATATCTTGAACAATATAGCAAAGAGTGGGTTCAGGCCGGTGGTGCTTTTGACCCACTTAAACTGGCTGGTCGTGCATCACCAGAAAGTAAACCGACTCTCGAACACCCGAAACTTGGCCCTATGCGGGTTTTCTCATGTCCAGATGGACAGAATCGGGTATTTAGCTGGCACCTAAAGCTCGGTTCTGGCTGGCGGATCCATTTTTATCCAGATGAAGAGCAGCACGTCATAATTATAGGCTATATCGGACCACATCTTTCAACAGTGGTCTTTTCCTAAAGTCTTTGTGTCGATTACACGCGACGAGCCACAATCGCAAGAGCCGCACCGTTGCCCGGATCCGTCTCGACCGGTGATAGGTACCGCAGTTGCTGCAACGTCACCGGCACGCGCCGGAGTTGCTGATAGCGATGTTGCAGGGTGCTCGTGGTCCGTTGTTGCTGCTCCCAGAGCCGGAGTTGATGGCTCTGGCGGGCTTGACGAGGATCGATGTACGTGGTATGGTCAACCAGCGTGAGACCTCGGCGGGTGAGATCAGACTCAACGGTTGCCACGGAGTAGTAGTGGTAATGGGCATAGCTGCGGTCCAGTTCGGCACGCGCAGATGCGGATGGTGCTGGTGTGCCAAGCATCAGTGCGGGGAATTGCTCACTGACCGTGGAAAGGATGAGCCAGCCCCCCGGCTGCACAATACGGGCCAGTTCATCCCAGGTAGCAGCGGCATCAGGGATATGCTCAATGACGCTATTACTGAACACCACCGGTTGCGATTGAGCCGATAGCGGGATGGCTGTGGCTGAAGCACAGATGGCATGGCGATAGGCTGACTTGTGTCGATACACATGCAGGACATCGGTGCGACTGAGATCAAAACCCAGCGTGATCTGGCGAATGAATGCCTGGCCGAGGGCACCATTGCCACACCCCACGTCAACAGCTACCTGGTCAGTAAGATCGATACCATGACGAGCAGCCAGAGCGACCATCGCCTGAATCTCAATGGTGCGAAAGAGAAATGCAAAGGGCGACGTCGCATAACATCGCAGCATGCGACGCATAATGTGTTGTGTGGTGCTCTGGTGTATAATATGACTCATCGTGATCGATAGTATCATCGGGTAAGCTCTGTTTTAGATATAGAGCCTTAGTATACTCGAAGAAAGGCCTCTTGTCATTCATGCCCACGGTTGTTGATGAACCTGTGATCCAGCCGCAGTTTGAGACGACGACCTGCCCGTTGTGTGGCAGTGCGACCTGGCAGGTCGAGCGGTGTCTCGGTGATTACTTTTTTCGGCAACCAGGCAATTTCTGGATTGTGCGTTGCGAACGTTGCCAGCTGCGCTATCAGAACCCGCGTCCATCCGCTGCGGTGATTGATCAGTATTACCCTGATCAGTATGGCTCGTATGCTGGTGCCACGCAGGGGTTGCGGGGGTGGCGCGGTTTGCTGGGACAGATTAAACAACACGGGCTGAAGGTGCGTTGTCAGCGGATTGACCGGGCGGTGCCGGCGCGTCAAGGTGAGATGCGGCGGTTGCTGGATATTGGTTGCGGTGGGCCAAGATTTT
>JAAURD010000271.1 GCA_012034075.1 Chloroflexaceae bacterium
CTCGGCCTCTTTTAGTCTGTTGCTCTCCGTAAGCAAACGATTGCGCCCGCTGCTGGTGGTCATTACGACACGCCCATTTCGTGACCAGCCACCCGCTGCGTATCGCCAATTGCTCAAACTCCCGTTTGCCCAGCATATTGAACTGAAAGCACTGACCCCGGATGAAACGGTCGAGCTGGTCTGCCAGCGTCTCGGCGTTCGCGCGGTGCCAGAACCGGTAGCCGCCGTTATTCGCGAAAAAGCTCAGGGCAACCCCTTCTTTAGCGAAGAACTGGCCTATGCGTTGCGCAATTCGGGCATGATTGTGATTGAAGATGGGGTTTGCCGCATTGCAGATAACACCAATAATATCAATAGCCTGGGCTTACCCGACACGATCCAGGGTCTGATCACCACGCGTATCGACCGACTGACGCCCGAACAGCAACTGACGCTCAAAGTCGCCAGTGTTATCGGGCGGACCTTCTCGTTTCCTATGTTGCTCGACATTTATCCGGTCAAAATCGATCAACAGATGTTGCGACATGAACTGATCTGGCTCGAACAGATGGAATTGATCCAGACGGAGGAGACTGATCCAGGCCGGATGTATCGCTTCAAGCATATTATCACACAGGAAGTGGTCTATCATCTGATGGCATTTGCCCAGCGCCGCCAGTTGCACCGGGCCATTGGCGAGTGGTATGAACAGACCGTGCCCGACCGCCTGGATGAACTCTCGCCGTTGTTGGGACAACACTTTGCGCAGGCCGAAGATCATCGCGCGATTACCTACTTTACGCGTGCTGGTGATGTTTCCTGGGGTTCGTATGCTGCCAACGAGGCGCTTGGCAACTACAATCTGGCGATCAGTGCGATTCACACGCAGGTTGCCAGCCGCAAAGAACGACGTATCCGCCAGTTGCAGGAGATGATCGATCTGCTGACCCACTTGTACCGTCGTCGTGGTCGCGTCTTGGAGCTGCATGCACAGTATGAAGAAGCGTTGCACAATTATGAAGAAATGAGCACCCTGGCCGACGAGCTCGATTCCCCTGCATTGAAGCTGGCCGCCCTGATGGCCCATGCGACGCTGCTTTCGACGCCGAATCCGACGTATCAACCGCGGCAGGCCAATGCGCTGTTGCAGTCGGCTTTTGCGCTGGCACGAGGCCAACAGGATCATCAGGCCGAGGCGCGCATTTTGTGGAACCAGATGCTCTTAATCGTCTTCGATCAGGGCAATCCGCTTGAAGGCATTGTGTACGGCGAGCAATCGCTGACCCTGGCTCGTGAGCTTCACCTTGAGGAACAGGAAGCCTTTACCCTCAACGATATGTCGATGGCCTACCTTGCCAGCGGTCAGCTGAAACGGAGCCAGGAGGCGCTGTATCAGGCGCAGCATCTCTGGCGCAAGCTCGATAACCAGCCCATGCTTACCGACAACCTGTCGCGACTGGCACTGGGCTATTTTCTGAGCAGCGACTATGAGCAGGCAATGGCGGCCTCGGCTGATGCGGGGCAGATGAGCCTGGCGATTGGCAATCTGTTTGGTCAGGCCAACTGCCGCATGGTCATTGGCAATATCTATCTCGAACGCGGTCAGTTCGGTTCGGCGCTGGCGTTTATGGAACAGGCGCTGGAATTGGGCCAGAAGAGTGGCAATCTTATGGTGAATATTGGGACGCGTGCCGACCTGGCGTGGGCCTATATGCTTCTCGGTGATGGGGAGCGCGGCTTGGAACTGGCCCAGCACGCCGTTCAGCTTGCCGATGAGCATCATTTGCTGCGCCCCTGGGCGTTTGCGTCGCTGGCCCGCATCATGATACGCCGGGGCCAACCAGGCGAGGCGCACACCCTGTTACAGACGCTGTTTGCGACCCTGCAGCCAGAAGCCAATCACTTGCTGGGATCAATCTATGTTCCGCTGGCGAGTTGTGAACTGGCCCTGATTGATGGCGACTATCAACGTGTGATTCACGAGGCAGAGCGGTTGATTGCCTATCTGACGCAGGGTCAAATGGGTTCGTACATTGCCGAGACGTTGTTGCTTAAGGGGCGTGCGCTGCTGGCACTCAATCTGCTCGATCAAGCCTATGATGTGTTGCAAATGGCACGCCTGGATGCCGAAATGCTTCAGCTCCGGCGGCCGCTCTGGTCTATTCTGGCGGTCTTGAGTCAGTGTGAATCGCAGCGTGGTCATCTGGATGCCGCAGCCCTGTGGCTGCAACAGGCTGGCGAAACCATCGAGGTGATTGCCGAACATATTGATGTGCCAGAGCAACGTGCTGCCTTTTACGCTCTGCCTGATGTGCAAGCAGTGATGACGGCAACGCTGAGCAGGAACAGCGATGACTGATACCAAGACTGAATCGCTCTCGCACCTCGATGCTGAGGGCCATGTGCATATGGTCGATATCGGCGACAAGCCGGCGACGGCACGGGAGGCGATTGCGCGTGGCAAGGTGCTGATGCAAGCCAGCACGCTTGAGCAGATTGCCCAGGCCACCTTGCCGAAAGGCGATGTGCTGGCGACGGCTCGCATTGCCGGCATTATGGCGGCCAAACGGACCGCCGAGCTGATCCCGCTCTGCCATCCGCTGGCGCTCAGCCTATGTCGGGCTGACGTTCGACGCCGGATGCCCATCCACCGGCGCTGCTGATTGAGGCGACGGTGCGCACGCAGGGCAGCACCGGCGTGGAAATGGAGGCGCTGACGGCGGTGAGCGTTGCGGCACTGACGATCTACGATATGTGCAAGTCCATCGATCAGACCATGCACATCACCGATATTCGCCTGGCCCAGAAACGAGGAGGCCAGAGCGGCGATATGGTGCATGAACCCTGATGCACGACGCAGCGGCTTAGCGCCGTACATTGGCCATATCAATTGCTGTCAGGGCCTTGTAGGCGCTATCACCAACCTCTTTGTCGGCATCCGAGAGCAACGCCGTCAATGGCGGCACCGCACGTTCATCGCCGATATGACCCAGCACTTCGGCTGCGAGCATGCGCACCACGGTTTCACCCTCTTTGAGCGTCGCAATGAGTGGATCAATCGATGGTTTGCCAATTTCGCCCAGCGCCCACGCCGCCGACTGTCTCATATTCGGATCCCAATGGTGCAGGTATGAGATGAGCGGCGCGACGGCTGGTGCGCCAATTTGCACACAGTGGCGCCAATCACCCTTGACAATAAGAAACCTTGCACCCACTTCATCAGGTTTGGGTCGCCAACCCATGCGTTCAAGCACGAGAGCCGACTCCCAGCGGATTTCGCCATTTTCATGGGACATGGCTGTGATGAGTTGTGGTACAACCGCTTGCCCGAAGTGTTGCAAGGCATCGGCGCAGGCTCTCCGCACCGCTGGCTCTTTATCTTTCAAGCCTTCGATCAACGCATCAACTGCCTGGGGATGCTGAATATGGCGCAACACAAAGATGGCAGTCTGGCGCAACTTCGTTTCTTCACGATGCATCAACGTATTGACCGGGGCGATTGCTGGTGCTCCGATTTTTATCAGTGTCCAGCAGCCAAACTGGCGCAGTGCCTCGGAGTCATGCTCAAGCAGCGTTACAAGTGATGGCAGGGCAGGAACACCAATGTGGAGCGCAACCCCGAACAAATGTTTGCGATCTTCTTCTGAACCACGGCGAAACGCTGAGATCAAGGGCGGCATGGCATCAGCACCGCAGGCCACGCATGTTGCCCAGTCCTCCTTCATAAGAGCGTAAGCCGCTCCAGCACGGTTGGCCTGGGGTTGCCAGTGCAACCGTTCGAGCGCTAGAACAGCACCTTCGCGGGTTAATGCTTGCTCATGTTCCAGTGCCTCGGTCAGTGCGCCAACCGCAGGCGTACCGATTTGCACCAGGGCGGCAATCGCGGCTTCGCGTGCTTCGGCATTGCTGTGCGATAATGTCGCTACCAGCGGTTCGACCGCCGCTTCGCCTATCTGACTCAAGACCCCAACCGCTCGTTGACGCACCGCTGGTTGCTGCTGATCGAGCAACCCGATCACCGCTGGTATGCTCATTGGGCCAAGCGCGACGAGCACCCGTGCGGCTTCACGCTGCACCTGTTCGCGTGAATCGTGCAGCGCGGTGGTGAGCAAGGCAACCGAACCCGGTGCTGCGATGTGTATCAAGGCAGCAGCGGCAGCGGTGGCAACTGGAGCTTCCGCATCGTGCAATGCCTCAATCAAAGCCCTGAACCGCCTGAGCATCTTTGATCTGCCCCAGGGCTGCTGCTGCTTGCTCGCGAATAGGAGCATCTTTCTGGTAGCCAAGTGCTTTTATTAAACCACGAACATCATTTTTTGCCTGCAATTGTTGAATATTTGGTGATCCAAAGAGCGACATTGCCCAGACTGCCTTTCCTGATCCACACGACGACGCTTTTCCGAACGTTCACAACGTTTTTCAGTGCTCAACCCCGAGCCGTCGTATCTGCAACCGCCGCCCGCGAGAAAGCCCCTCACCTATCCTGCGTTCCTCGTAACCATCGATCAGGCGGCTCCCTGGCCCGTACCGTGGCTCGTCCATCCGCCCCTATTGTACATGATTCGTGGGATTTTCGCAACTCGTTTTTTGCGCCAAAACCTCGTCGAGTTGCGAAGGTGCATAAGGGTCAGGGTGTTGCGGTTGGCGCTGCATCGGTTCACGATTGCCCCTTGGTACGAACAGCTCATTGCCCCCGAAATCAAACAATCGCTGGAAATAACGGGACATACGGTGGACCTGCGTCTCCCGTTAGAGGGTGAACCGTTTGATGTGACGCTGGAGACCTTGCTCACCTATGATGGCGTGATGCTTGCTGGCATTGCACCACCGGTTGAGGATACCCGTCTGCTGGACTATCTGGCGGCCGGGGGCAATCTGTCTATCGCTGCCGGGACCGGCGGGTTTGGAGATCATCCCTGGACTGACCATCCGACGACGATGCCGCTTGAAGCGGCGGCCTGGCGGCCGGTGCTTCACCCGGTCGGGCTTGATCTGGCGGAGACGAATGATCATTTCATCGGGACCTATGATCTCAATGAGGTGGATCATCCCCTCTTTGCCGGGGTCGAAAAACTCTATATGAGGTATGGGCAGAGTATCCAGGTGATCACGCCGACCCAGGGTACCGCGCTGCTGGCCGTTGATGACGTAGGTCAGGGTATCTATGCAATCCATGACCCCTATGCCGCCCGCTTGCCGGAGCCGGCATTGCTGCCATCAAGCCCCACGCCGACCATCACACCGACCATCACCGTGGCGCCCACGCCCGCGCCCAATGGGCTGCAACCACCTACCGGACCACTGAGCGTCCCCGGTTGGTTCAGCCACGAAGCACGGGTAACCATCACCGAACCGCTGCCACTGGTGCTGGCCCCAGGGCAAACCCTGGCGGTGCGCCATCATCTGCGGCAGGTGCTCGATGCCGTGGCCGCTGAAGTAGGAGAATTAGCCCAGGGTCAGCCCTGGTTAACCTGGTGCTGAATGGCCATGCCCACTGTTTAGACTGATGTGCAAACCGGGGATACGGGCCATGGCGATGCCCACATTCCCTGGGTAATCTGCGGCGGCAGCGGCTATAGTCTGCGACGACAGCGACCAG
>JAAURD010000272.1 GCA_012034075.1 Chloroflexaceae bacterium
ATGGCACCACCGCTCATGCCTGAACCGGAAGCACCGCCGCCACCGCAACCCGAAGCACCGCCTAAGCCAGAGGTGCCGCCGCCACCGCAGCCAGAAGCACCGCCTAAGCCAGAAGTACCGCCACCACCCGAACCAGAGGTCTTGCCGACACCGGCGCCCGTCGAACCGTTACCGCCGCTGGGCGAACCAGGCGAACCACCACCGGCCGATCAGCCGGTCAGTGGGCCAGGTGATACCTTGCCGGGCCTGCCCTGATTGGCTTGACATGATGGGATTGCTCCAACGTCGGTATCACTGGCTCTTTGCCACGCTCTATGACACGCTCATGGCGCCGGCCGAGCGGCAGGCACTGGCGGCGTTGCGTGCCAGCCTGCTGCGCAATGTGCAAGGGCAGGTGCTGGAAATAGGCGTGGGTACTGGAGCAAACCTGGCCTTCTACGCCGAAGGTGTGCGCTTGATTGCGGTAGACCCCAACCCCTGGATGCTGGTACAGGCACAACAGCGTGCATTCACGGTACCAGCCGTGGTAGTACCAGTACAGGGGCACGCCGAAGGTCTGCCGGTGGCGGATGGCGCATGTCAGGCAGTGGTTAGTACATTTGTTCTTTGTAGTGTGCGTGATCTTCATCAGGCTATCGCCGAGCTGTGGCGGGTGATACAGCCCGGTGGGCAAGCGTTGCTACTCGAACATATCCGCTCGGACAATCCCTACTGGTATGCGCTGCAACGAGCCTGGAACCCGTTTCAGCGGGTGTTTGGCGATGGTTGTTGTCTCACCCGCGACACACTGGATGTGCTGCAAGCACAGGGCTTTGTGCTGCAGCATGTACAGCCGCTAGCCGGCGGGCCATTTCCGCTGCGCATGGTGCAGGCCATCCGTCCCGCCTGATACTTCAGGGCGTTACTGGCTCCAGCGACGTAACGAAGAACAATTCGCTCTCCGGTGGCTGTTGCCCGCACACATGCACCAGCGAAGCGGTGGGAGGCAACAACTGCGTTGCGACCACCAGCAAGACAGGCGGATCATCGGCGTGTCTATCGAATGTCACGACCAGCGTCTGATCGCCCTCCAAAGAGCGTAAGGCTTCCACAAATTCCGGCCGCCAGTTCCAGCCCGAATCCGGTACCCCCGCGCGAAATGCATCCAATGGCACAACCAGCGTTGGCAACGTCGGGGTTGCTTGCTCTGCCTGCAGGGTAACCGCCGAACCAGCATAGATCGGCACGACCAGCGACTCCTGTCCAGCCGCGCAGGGTGGTGGTGCAGTGATCTGCGGCGCCTGGCTCAGAGCCTTCACAGCGATAGGGCCAAGCACAACCCAGCCCATCAGCAGGACTGCTCCAATCAGCAGTCCTGCTGATGAACGCCGCTGCGGGTCCGCGCTATCCCATAGTGCTGCTTGCCGCGTGCGGCTCAGATGCTGCCAGAGCCAGAGCGTCCCCAGCGTTGCCAGAGTCACGACCATGGGCATGAACGCGGCATAGGCTCGCATAGCATAGGGGTCGATCATCGGTGGCACAAAAGGCACCGAAAGCAGCAGGCCGACCAGTGCTGCCAGCAGCAACGAGCAGACCGGCTTCTGCCGCTGACGGTAGCACTGCCAGGCACCCCAGCCACTGCCCGCAAAAGCAACCAGCCGTACCAGCAGTGCTATCAGGGTATCACCCGCGACCGGGTGACCGTAGATAAACGAGAAGGCACCGCCACCGCTCCCAAAACCACCACCCGGATAGAACAGGCTGGCCCAGATGCGTACCGCGCCAATCAGCGGCCCCAATGGGTTGCTGAGAAAGGCTTGCCAGGTAAGGGCATAGATCTGCTGCGAGAGCGCTGGCTCCACCAGACTCGCCAATTCGGGATGATCCACCAGGACCTGACGCCATTGGGCGCCGCCAACCACCAGCCCATAGAGATTATAGGCGAAATTGGAGAAGGGCTGACCAGATGGCGAGCCGACAACTCGTAAAACGAGCATATTGGCCGCAAATCCCAGCACAATAGCGCCAATGCCCGCAACCAGGAGCGTGAGTGAGATGCGCGACCGACCGCGAAACACCAAGCAACCCCAGATAAGCAGCGCAGGTAAGACAAAGAAGGGGCCAGCCCGCGCATTGAGCGCCAGGCTGGTCAGGGCTAACCCAGCCAACACTGGCAGCATCTGCTGCTGCTTGGCCCCGCGCCAGAGCAATGCCCACCCTACTGCCCCCAACAGCAGCCCCAGATGTTCGGTCAGCACCGCACCAGTATAGCGGCGAGCAAAGAGAAAGAGCAACAGACAACACCAGCACGCCCGCCAGTGCGCCAGAGCTGCGCTGGATTTCACGCGAGAGCACAAAGCATGCAACAGCGGTCAGTGCCGTGAGCAAGGCAAGCGCCCACTGCAAATGATGCTGGGTGATGGCTAGCACCGTCGCAAAGGTTGCCGCAAAAAGTGGTCGCCACGATGCAATCGGAAGGAGTGTGCCGCCAAGGAGCACCCGCTCGGCCGAAACATAATACTGGGTGGCATCACTGGCTGGCAGTAACCCACCGATGATAAAAACGGGTTCGCTGATGCCAGTATGCCAGAGGCCCACCAGCGGCAGCCCAAAGAGCAGTAAGGTCAGGCCCAATGCAGCCAGATGCCCCCACCACGACGCAACACGATAGGCGGGGTAAAGCAGCACAGCCGTGCTCACCAGCACTGGCACAAGCGTGTAGCGTGCAGCCAGGCCGACCCATTCAGGGCGCAGCAGCAGCAGCACAAGGCCAATGCCAACACCGATCAATGTTGCCCAGGGCAGCCAGCGTCTGGCTGGTGGTATGCTGGTAGTCGTCTGGTTCTCGCTCTGCTGTTGTGATTTCATGGGGTAACCTCGCGTTCATCGTTTGTAGCTGGCAAGAGCACCACCGTCTCAGCATACCAGAAAGCTGATGCATCTTGCGCCGGCGAACCACACAGCTCCAGGATACCACCATGTGCTGGCAGCTGATCGGCTGGCACAACGACCCACAGGCCGCGTCCATCGACGAGATTGACCCGTTTGCTCAGAGCAACACCGGCAGGCAAGCGGGCGAATTCGTCAGCAACTGCCGCGATATCGGGAAAACGGGTTAAGCCTTGACGAAAAACATCATCTGTTATCGATAGGCCAGTTCTGGTCGGCCCCTGGGCTGTTCCTGCGGCAACCAGGGTAAGCCATGAACCAGGACCTGCCTGAACCAACACGCGCTCCTGACCAGCTGCACACGGTTGGCTCGCTCGCTCAAGAGGCTGCACCGTTGCACGCAGCACCAGTGGACCCAGCAGCATCAAGCTGATGTACACCGTTACCAGAGCACCTGCCAGCGGCAACAGCCCTGTTCCCGTACCGGATCCGCTCGATGCAACAGGCTGTTCTGAGCTGCGTTGTCGTTTTGCCAGTGCAGACGTGCAGCCCACCGCAACTATCGCCGCACTCACAGGTATAGTGGCAGCATAGACCCGCATGGAATCGGCATCAATCGGTGGTACCAGCGGCACCGAGAGCAGAATCCCCACAGCGGCTGCCAGCAGCAGCGAACAGCCGGGCTGGTGCCGTTGTCGATAACAAAAGACCAGTCCCCAGAGACTTATGAGCAAGCTCCCTGTTCGACAGAAAAACGCCACGGTGCGATCAAGCAGGTTGTCAGGGTCACCGGCCATAAACGAAAAGGCACCCCCAAAACCACGAATTGGGCTGATATAACTGGCAATAGCCCTTAAAAAGCCAATCAAAAGCTTGGTCGGATCGGCCAAGAATGTCTGCCAGGCCAGTTGATAGATCTGCTGAGAACGCTCGATCTCTGTCATTGTGCTCAATTCGGGATGATCATGCAAGACCTGCCACCAGCCCTCGCCGCCGGCAGCCAGCCCGTAGAGGGTATAGGAAAAGTTCGAGAAAGCGACTTCGTTATCGCTTGACACAAGGGCCAGCACAGCCGCATTGATCACAAAAGCAATGACGATAGCGCCCAGACCGCCAACCAGAAAGCGCCATGAGAGACGCGCCCCCGACGGCCGAAAGACCACCGCCCCCCAGAGCAGCAGACAGGGCAACAGAAAAAACGCGCCCGCCCGTGCATTCAAAGCGAGTGACAACAGCAGAAGACCAGCCAGCACCAGCGCTTGCCGCCAGCGATACGTCCCGCGCCAGATAAGCGCCAGCCCCAGACAGCCCAATGACAGACCAACATGCTCGGTCATGGTGGTGCCGATAAATCGCCGATAGAAAAGGAACATGATAGCAAGCACCACCACTGCGGCAAACGACCCATGGCTACGCCGCACCTCGTAAGCGAGTACAACACACGACAATGCAGTCAGAGCGACGAGCAGGGCCTGACTGATGAGCAAGTTGTCTCCAGTCAGACCGAGCAGGCTTGACAACACCGCCGTGGCAATCGGTCGTTGCGATGCGATGGCAGAAAAGTCATAGCCTGCCAGTAGGCGTTGTGCATCGGTATAATAATTATTGGCATCGCTCCATGGCAAGAGACCGCCCAGCACAAAAAACGGCTCGGTCAGACCACCACGCCACAGAGCTGATAATGGTAGCGCAAACAAGCACAGGGTCAAACTCACTGCAAGCAACGGGCCGACACAAACGCCACGGTAACGATATGCTGGGTAGAGCAACAAGGCTGTACTCACGAGCACCCAAAGCAGGCTGTACCGCAACGCCAGTAGTATCGAAAGCGGCAAATCAGCAAGCAATAGGCATACATACAGCACAAACGCCAGAACTGGTAGTGAAACAAGACACAAGAGCGAGAACATGGAGAAATGGGAACGCTCAATCTGAGTCTGATCTGGTTGTTTCATGCGAATATGGATAGCGTATGCAGAGAGCGATAGCGTTTCTGAAGGTGTATTGTACCATAGACCGGACTTCAACGGCATACTCCCACATCTCAAGCGTTCAGCATTTGACGTTCGGCTATCCGGTCTGCTATACTAAAGACTGCAAAATCTGTGCAATACTAGGACGGAGCCGTTTGTAGCGTGCAACCTCCCGCAACGATTGTTGGACACCTTTGCCCAGACCTCGATTGCCTTGCTGCTATCTGGATTTTTGTGCGTTTTGGTGGAGCGTGTGATGCGGAACTGCTGTTTGTCCCAGCCGGTCAAACAGTCGATGATCAGCCTGCTGATAGCGATGAACAGATCGTTCATGTTGATACGGGCTACGGGCAGTTCGACCATCATCAATATGACGATACAACATTGAGCGCCGCCGAACTGGTACGCCGTGCCATTGCGCCCAACGATAAGGTTCTGCAACGTCTGGTTGATCATGTCACCCGTTTAGATCATGCCGATTATCCCGGTCAATATCCGGTCTTCTTTAATATCAACGATTTGATAGCTGGCTATAATATGCTCTTCCCCAACCGACCACATCACGTTGCGCGTGCGATGCTCTCCAATTTTGATGCCTGGTACGAGCATGAAGCGCGTGAGTTACGTCTCGAACAGGCATTTGCCAGTCGGCTCGAATTTTCTACCCAATGGGGATTGGGTATTGCGATGCAGAGTGATGATGGCGCATCGAGCCGCTCGCCTAT
>JAAURD010000273.1 GCA_012034075.1 Chloroflexaceae bacterium
CGCAAAGCGCAAACGGTATCGTATTGGGTTAGTTGGATTGTTTTTGAAAGAAAGGACCTGCTTGTATGACAGCAGCATCGTTTGTCATCCCACCCGAACTGGTGACCCTTCTGCGGGAGGCACAGCACGTGGCTATTCTCACTGGTGCGGGCACTTCGGCCGAAAGTGGGGTGCCGACTTTTCGGGAGGCCCAGACCGGCCTGTGGGCGCAGTATGACCCGCAGCAACTCGCCACACCCGAGGCGTTTCAACGGAACCCGCGCCTCGTCTGGGAGTGGTATACCTGGCGGCGTGAACTGGTCAACAAGGCCCAGCCAAACCCCGGTCATGTTGCGCTGGTGACGATGGAACAACGCCTGCCCCTGTTTACCCTGATCACCCAGAATGTTGATGGCATGCATCAGCGGGCTGGCAGCCAGCGGGTGATTGAACTGCATGGGAACATCAATCGGACCAAACGCTGGAACGATGGCGCCATTGTCGAGCATTGGCACGAGACCGGGGCATCGTCTACTCCACGATGCCCCGAAACGGGCAGCATGCTGCGCCCCGACGTTGTCTGGTTTGGCGAAACGTTGCCCGAAGCGGCACTGGCAGCCGCGATTGAAGCAGCTCAGATGTGCGATCTCTTCTTCTCGATTGGAACATCCGGTGTGGTGCAACCGGCTGCTTCCCTGCCTATGATGGCTCAGCGACAAGAAACACCCGTGGTCGTGATCAACCCCGATGTGCTACCGCTCACATCGGCAACGCTCTACCGTATTCAGGGGACATCGGGCCAGGTGTTGCCGGCCCTGGTCCAGGCAGCCTGGCCCGACGCAGTGTGATGATAATGCAATATCCTGTATTTATATGGACACTCGTCCTCGCAGGATGTGACCATCCTTGAGCGACGGTATCCTAACTTTATGTGAAATTTTGTCCTTATACAAGTATTTATGTTGCCAAGATAGCCTTATGGTGCGTGGGTAATGGTAATGGGATAGGTGCTGATAATGGTGCCGGCGGCGTTTTTGATTTCCAGCTGCACATGCTGCACGCCGGGGCGATCCCAGGTCAGCATCACCGTATCTTGAAGGCCGCTTTCATTGATCATGCTGGCTTGATGGCTGGTCTGCCAGTGGTAGGTCACGGGGAGGGTCGTGCTTTCGCGGGCTGTGGTCGCAGTAAACAGAGAGGGCATACCGACGGTGCCAGTCAGCGGCCCCGTGATCGTCACATACGATGGTGGCTCAGGGCTAATCGAAGCCTTGCCGGCCAGTTCACGATAGGTCCAGAAGGCCGGGCGCAACTGTTCTGGTCGCCCATACACATCATAACAGGCGCCGCCTGGGCATGAGCCGTGCTCGATAAAGGGAATACGCACACAACCCCATTGCTGCGAACGTGGCCCGCTGGCTGGTGGAAAGTCCTCGTATTTAAACCAGAATATCGCGGCAACATCCGCGCGATGGGCCAGCCGCGTAAACGCGGTACGCAAAAATTCGGCTTGCAAGACGTCGGTATGGTGCGGGTAGCCCGCATTGTAGCCGATTTCGGTAATCCAGAAGGGCTGCTGCGGGTCACCCACCTCATGGAGCACGCCGCGCAATTCATCCAGGCGCTGGTTCATCAGTTCCAAATCGGTGATCTGCGGCAGGGGCGTCGGCGCCAGCAGATGCTCCATCATCGGGTCGGTGTGCTCCGGTGAGGGCTGCGGCGTCATCGCTGAACCCAGATCGGGCACTGGTGTTGCCAGACTTACAAAAATCTCCTTGGGATAGGGGTGATAGCCCAGCCCATCCAGGGGAAAGTGACCGTATGTGGCGTAGTACTGTTGAAAATCGTCAGAGTCATAGATTGCCCGCAGATAGTCCCGGTCTGAACGATAGTGCAGAGCATGCTGACCGCTCTGGCTGGCAGGTTGCAAGGCCCCCAGAATAATCTGAATATGGTCGCGCCAGAATTGATCCTCGCGGCTCTGCCGGTCGATATGATGGAAAAAACGGTAGAAGCGTGCCTGTAAACGTGCTACCATCTCAGGTTCAAGAAAACTGCCATCGTGATAGCCAATGAGGTTCGGCTCATTCAGCACTTCATACGCTGCAATCCGTCCATGGTAGCGGCTCACAATCATACGTGCGCGGTCGAGCCATGTACGCATGTACGTATTGATACCATCACCATAGACCCGATCCGCATAGGTTGCGGGGTTGCCCAGCTCCATCGGTGCTCGCTCACGAACCAGCTGAAAGCCAAGCAGACCGAGAATCTTAAAGTTATGGCGTGGCGCCACCTCGTTGATAAAGTAGTCATTGAGCGAGACGTGAGTAAGCGAATAGGCGTCACTATGGTCAATATGAAACTCAAGGCGCACCCAGCGCACGCCCATTTGCTCAAGCAGCACACCCATCTGATCCTGGGCGGCATAGTTGGGGCGGTCGGGCTGCCAGGGTAGGTGCCAAAATCGTACCACGGGTCACGGATGACCATGCCCATCATTTCGGGGTGCAAGCGCCTGACTGGGAGCGATGACGCTCCAGGCAGGGTCGTGAGTATGATGAGGATAGCAATCACCATGAGTGCCAGCATGGCGGTCATGGTGCAGGAGAGGCTGCGTTGACAACTCATGGCCCTATTGTACTACGCGATAGACCGAACAAGTGCTGGATCGGCGTGTTGGCGATTGCGGGTTGTGACTCGTGGTCTAACCACGTTGATCGGGTGCGTTCAGATGGAGAGCAGGATTGCAGTCTGCCAGCGCCTCCGCCATGATGGCAGGCTATACTTGAGTATCGGAGAAGGGCCGGGGATGCGGGGTTAGCCCCCGTAAGGGGGCTTTGGTCTATGATTCCGGGGCGGTCGCCGCCCCAAGCGCTGCTACTCAGTGATCAACCGGAAGGTCGCCGCGACATGCCCAAATTGTAGACGTGCCCCATTATGAATGGGAGCAGCACTGTAGGACGTGGTGCGGTTGTTATCGACCCAGGTGCCGCTCGTGCTATCCAGGTCGGTTACCGACCACTGGCCATGTTGAAACTCAAGGCGCGCATGCTGCCGGCTGACCCCTCCCTGCTCACCACCAAAGGCGGTCAGATCGATATCGGGGTAGATGCGACTGGCCGGGTCTGCCCGCCCGACAATAATACTCGTTTTATTTGCTGGCAGTGGAATACGCTCACCCCGTGCTAGCTCCAAAATGGCAGCCTGGGGCATTTCAAAGCGACGGGTGCTGGCCGCTGGTACCGGCGCAGCAGTGTTGGAGCGCAGCAGACTCTCCAACTCAATTTGTTTCTGCTCGCGGCCATGGCGTGAACCAGCAAGATCGCGCTCTGCCACATCCAATGCACTGCGTGCCTGGATTAGCTCTTCCTGCCGTCGCTGTACGGTGCGTTCTTGCTGAGCGATAATGGTGTCGTAGCTTCGAACTTCCTCTTTCAACACCATAATCGTATGGAGGCGGCCCAGTTCGGCCTGCGCTTTTTCTAGCGACCGTTGTTCCCCATCTAGCGCCGCCTGGAGATGAACCGCTGTCTCGGTCGCGCTGCCCTGCTGGATGAGCTGGCTGATCTGGGCAATTTTCTCTTGATGACTTTTGATCTGTGCTTCTAAACGTTGACGTTCTTCGCTATCGGTGCTCATGGAGATCCTCCTTGTTTATGACGGGTATTGCTGGGCGCATCACGTGTACGCTACGCCCCTACGGTGGCGATGAAGCGCCGGCGTCTCGCCCGCATACAGGCAAGATGCCTGTGCTTCATCGCCTGCACGCTGCGTCTCTATGAACTCCACTGGTATCAGGTATAAAAGATCACTTCGACCTTACCAAACTGTAAACGCGTGCCGCTGTGAATCGCTGTTGGTGTGTTGGGCTGAATGCGGTTGCCATCAACCCGGGTATAGTTGGTACTATTGAGATCGGTAATGCTCCAGAGATCGTTCTGATGATTGATCTGGGCATGCTGCCGACTGACGCCACCGGTTTCGCCGCCATGCGGGGTGAGATCGACTTCGGGAAAGATCTGACTGACCGGGTCTTCCCGTCCAACAACAATAATCTCTTTATCGGTCGGGAGCGTTATCTCCTGTCCATTGGTCACCACCATGAGACGAGGATGGGCGGGTGACGGAGGAACGGGGACTGGCGGCGGAGCTGGTATGGGCGCCGCGCTTGCTGGAACATCCACCGGTGCGGCATCCGACGGCGCCGGTGTGACCGACGGCGGGGCCGCTGGCATCGTCGCCGCCCCGCACTGCCGCCCATCAGGGCTGCCATTTCTTGTTCCGTCGCATCGCGTGCGCGGCGAGCATCTTCCAACGCGCTCACCAGGTAGGCTGGTGCCGCATCGGGCGGATGCATTTGCAGAATCTGTTCCATCTGCGTTATGGTCGCTTGATGCCGTGTGCGGTCGGCTTCCAGGCGAGCGACTTCCGCCGGGTCGGGGACTGGCTGCTGGCGTGCCGCCTGGCGTGCTTCGGCATCAGCCAGGGCCTGGCGGGCATCGTCCAACGCACTCACCAGATAGCCCGGTGCGGCTCCAGCGGGATACATGGTCAGCATCTGTTCCATATTAACAATTGTGCTGGTATGGCGCTCAATCTCCTCGGCGAGTTGCTGCTGTTCTGCTGATAGTGCCGGCGCATCCAGGTCGGGTGCGGTTGCGGGTACTGGCGCATCCAAGTCGGGTGCCGTTCCTGGTCCTTGCATATCCAGGTCGGGTGCCGTTCCTGGTACCGCAAACATCTGCGGGGGGTCATCGCTGACAGGAGGTATGGAGTCTGACTCTGGCACTGATTCTTCTGGTAGCACCGGTACATCTGCCGCAGGTAGCTCGGCCGGTGATGCTGTAGGAACATTCGGATCAGCAAGAGGCGGTGATGCCTCTGCCGTGAGATCGGGATCGATCATCGTCGGTGCTGTAGATGCGTCTGCCATATCGGTTTGATCCCATGCATCATCCTGGGTACTCGGCGCAAAGACAGTTGCATCATCGGGAGATACCACGGGTAGATCGGGATCAGCTGATGCCGGTATGATCGTTGGTGCGAGACTACTGTTGAGCCAAGTGGGGTCACCCTCCTGGTCTATGGTCGTCTCGGTGTCGCCCGGACCAGACGATAGCGGTGGGTGCGCACGTAGGTCCGCCCCACAATGATCACAAAAGACCATGCCTGGTAAAACGGTTGCCCCACACACCACGCAGTTGAGTGTGGCAACTGCGGTCGGTGGGTCGGCCTGGGGCGGGGGTGCTTCCAGCACCGGGGGCGTCACCTGCGATAACGGTTGCTCCAGGCGTGCTCCGCACTGATCACAAAAACGATTCCCCGGATCGTTGGTCGCACCACACACATGGCACACAATCATGTTCATCATGCTGTCTCCTCCATTTGGACAATGATAGTATGTAGCATTTTCTCTTTTCCCATTCGCGTTGAAGTGCGTCTGAGCGTTGAAGCGCAAAGCGCAAGCGCAAAACGATCTGAGCGCCCATTGCGTTCCAACGCTCCAACGCTCCAACGCTCCAACGCTCCAACGCTCCAACGCTCCAAACGCTCCAA
>JAAURD010000274.1 GCA_012034075.1 Chloroflexaceae bacterium
CGGGCGGGAGTGAGGTAGGTACGGTCGGCCGACCGCGTTTCCGGCCCCCTTTTCATGGGTCGGTGTACGCAAGGCTCAGCGGCGCGTCAGAACAGGGAATGCTGTCAGATCACCCCCATCGCATGCCGCCAATACCGCGCATATATATTGCTATGTCCTATTGGAGTGGTGGAGCGGAGGGGACTTGAACCCCTGACCCCCTGCGTGCAAAGCAGGTGCTCTCCCAACTGAGCTACCGCCCCATTGTACAACGACCGGGGGTGTATCTTCTACAGTACACCCCCGATACGCCTACCGTTACAACAGGCCATTATACCATACGATAGTGTTGTATGCAACCGCCAACGGTCTGGCAACAATCGTATCTGCCGCGCACCCGATAAAAACCACGTGACAAACGTTTACTCTCATAGCGAGATACGCCGTGAGCAACCAGAGTCGTGCGTGATGAACCAGCAGACCACCAGCCAACAACCGCCCAGGAAACCAGGCGAACTCCAAAAAGCGATGGACGCCTGGCAGCAAGCCTCACAAGAAGCCGGAGAAGTACGCCAGGCGCTCCAGGGCACCATCAAACTGATGCACGAAATGGAGCAGACCATGGTCAGCCACCCCGACGAAGCGCGGTTAAGCGGCATCCCGATGGACATCCTGCACCTCAAAGCACGGCTGCTCACGATCTCTGCCAGCCTGCGCGAAGCCGAACAACGCCAGCACCAATCAGCCGAACGGCTCAAAGCAGTGCAGCACAACATCACCGCCTACCACCAGCTACTCGACCGCATCGGCGCCAAAATCCACGAAAAGCACGAAACCATTACCCGCCTTGAGCAAGAAATCCAGCATGCCCGCAAGAGCATTGAGCAAAAGCGCAGCGAACTGCAAGAAGCCTGCCAGCAACTGGCCCGGCTTGGCGGCTAACCCTCCACGCCATGCCCCACCGGGTGTGCGTCAGCCGCGCTAACCACTGCTATTTTCAGGTGAACATCGTGCTTTGTGTCCTTCGTGTTGGTCCTGGCAAATCTCAAACGCTCTATACCACCTACCGCTCAGCGCAGTACGCATCACAAAAGTTATAGCCGACCGGTATCGGATTTCGCGCCCTGTTCCGTTGAGTTACGTAATACAGTGCTGCCGTGTATACATAGTGATAGAGTAGCACAACAAGAGGTCGTATGCCGATCGCACCCGATGATCTGGATGAGTTGCTCGCACAACCCGAAGGCCAATGTCTGGCATTTCTTCGTGAACGGTTTAAAGTGCCCGTTCTCAGTGAAACCCTGGTCGCTCTAGCAAATGCCCAGGGCGGCACCGTGGTGATCGGTGTTGCCGGTCGGGGCCGTTCTCGCGTGGAGGGTTTAAGTGATGTCGAAGCCGTGCGTGAGGCCGTGCTCGAAGCGACAGTAACCTGTACACCGCCCCTGGTTTTACCGATGCCAGAGGTCGTCACGCATGCTGAGGCGACCTTGATGCTGGTGACTATTCCACCAGGGCTGCCCCATGTGTATAGCTTGCATGGCAAATACCTGCAACGCCAGGGCATGACCAACCAACCGATGATGGCTGAAGCCCTGCAACGGCTCTTGAATGACCGGGGCAACGTAGACTGGGAGCGACAGGTACCCGACAACACAACCATGGCTGAGCTGGATGAAGGGAAAATTGCCGATTATATCAACCGATTAGGACCGGCAGCGGGTGATACCACCAGCCTGCTGTTGCGACGTGGTTGTACAACGCGTTCAACCGACGATGGCACCGAACGACCGACCCATGCTGGTCTCTTGCTCTTTGGTCGTGCTATTGAGAGCCGTTTTCCACAGGCCGAGATCACCCTCGTGCAATATACAGGTCTCGAACCATCCGATGAGTTTGAGCGCGATGACATTCGTGATACGTTGCCCGAAGCCGTGCGCCGGGCTGAACGCTGGCTACTTGATCATATGCGAAAAGGCAGCCGGATGGTCGGCCTGCAACGCGAAGACTGGACCCAATTTCCCCTGGCCGCCGTGCGCGAAACCCTCGTCAACGCCGTCGCACATCGTGATTACCAGATTCGGGGCGAAGGCATTCGCATCGCCATATTTGCCGACCGGCTTGAATGCTATTCACCAGGGCGCTTGCCAGGCCATGTCACCCTAGAGAATCTGGTCGCCGAGCGCTTTAGCCGCAACGAAACGTTGGTGCAGGTGCTAGCCGATTGGGGGCTGATTGAGCGCCTCGGGTACGGTATTGATCGGATGATTCATCAAATGGCCGAGGCCAATTTGCCCCCACCAACCTTCCGCGAAACCGCCGCCGGTTTTCTCGTGGTACTCCAGGGGCAGCCCATTGCCGTTACCAGTAGCGGCCCAGTCGATACCAGTGACTGGCTCCGTCAAGGGCTGAATGAGCGCCAGATTGCGATGTTAATTCACCTCCAGGAACACCGCCGCATCACCAACCGCGATGTGCAAGATATGACTCCAGAGGTCAGTCCAGAGACGATTCGCCGCGATCTGGCTGATCTCGTAGAACGAGGTCTTTTACTGAAAGTCGGCGAACGCAGAGCAACATACTATATCCTGAAATGAAAACACATACATTCCTGTTTCTCGCTTCCATCGCAGCGGCATTCTGCCTGCTGCTCATATTGCACTGGTCTTCAGCAGTCAGTGCTGCATCGTTCAACCCAATCACACACTCCGTGCATTCCACGGAACGCGTGAATCAATATCATTCAGACAAGCCTATTGATGGCACCAGGGTGCCATTCCAGGCGACCATCGATGGACCACACGCTGGCGGTGTGGAGCAGACCTACCCATTTACGCTGACCGTCACATCTTTTATAACCGACCCGAAAACGCCATTGATCTATACCTGGTACGCCGATGGTGACCCTGCGATGCAAGCACCATCGGTCAACACAACCTATAGCCTGAGCACAACCATTGGCATGAGTTGGGATCAGCCTGGTACACACACCATCACGGCCACCGCTCGCCATGCCACTGGCACGATCACGGCCACCAAACGCGTGACGATCAGTATTCCGCCCAATAATCTCCGTATCAGTGGTCCATTGACAGGAACGACTGGTGCAGATTATGATTTTGTGGCGATGGTGAGTCCGGGCGATGCAACCACACCGATCACCTATAGCTGGAAAGTCCATTCTGATCAATCGTTGCAACGTCAGTTCGTCACCACGCGAACAGCCAGCTTGAGCGATACCTTTCGGATGGTGTGGGAGACATCTGGCGTACAGGTCATCACGTTGACCGCAGCCAATCCAGGGGGGGCTGTCCATACCTCGCATGCTCTGTTTTTGCGTAAACCGGCACCAGATGGTGCCCTGCAACACATTACCCCTGAACAAGGTGGTATACTGGTAACTACCGATGGCAACATCCAGATTCATTTTCCTCCTGGTGCCGTTACCGAAGATGCTATCGCAATCTTTACTCGTCTGGATCAGTTGGAAGACGGGCAAGCATTACGGTCAGGTCTGGGGATACTCCAACTGTTTCGTTTGGAACTCTATGCGCTAGATGGAACACCCATCGAGCGACTTGAACGTTCGGCAGAGATGACGGTATACTATACTGAAGAAGAATGGTATACTTGCTGTACGTCCTATCCGGTGCCGTCAATGCGTTTCTGGGCAGGGCGAACATGGCTGGTGTTACCATCAGATGTCGATACGCAACACATGCGTGTAGATAATATGCGTATCGGCCGGGCTACCGATTTTGCGCTGGTAGGTCAGCTTCAATTTGATGTTTTTGTACCGCTGATCTGGCGCTAGTACGTGAAAGATAGGTGAAGGGAATAGATGCAAATCTCACTTAACATTGAGCATCTGCGAGCAGATGTTGACCTGCCGTCGATGCGTCATGTGCGTCAGCACTGGACGTCGGATCCGTTGAAAGATATTGCTGCACGGGTGTGTGAGCAACTCGATAAGGTGGGTCTGCGCCAACAACTCAAACCGGGCATGCACGTTGCATTGACAGCGGGCAGCCGTGGCATACGGAACATTGCAACGATTTTACAAACCGGGGCTAACTGGTTGCGGACCCTGGGTGTCCATCCTTTTGTGGTACCGGCAATGGGCAGTCATGGCGGTGCAACCGCTGAGGGCCAGCTCAAACTGCTGGAAGGATTGGGTATAACCGAAGCAACCCTGGGTTGCCCGATCCGTGCCACCATGAATGTTGTCGAGTTGGGGAAACTCAGTGATGGAACACCAGTTTATATGGATTATTTTGCGGCTGAAGCTGATGGTGTGCTGATTGTCAACCGCATCAAACCACATACCAGCTTTACGGGTGATGTTGAGAGCGGCCTTGCCAAGATGTGTGCGGTTGGTCTGGGCAAACAACGGGGTGCGCAGGTGTTTCATGCCAATGGTGTCCATGGCATGCGCCAGAAGATTACCCCCATTGCGCGTATGATGATTGAACGCGGGAATGTGCTAGCAGGTCTGGCTATTCTCGAAGACGCCACCGAAAGCACCCATGACATTGTGGCGGTGCCAGCAGCTGAAATTGGCGGTCACGCGGAAGCTGAATTGCTCGAACGCAGCAAGACGCTGGTTGCCCGGCTGCCCTTTGATCAGATTGATGTGCTGGTTGTCGATGAAATTGGCAAAGATATTAGTGGCACCGGCATGGATACCAATGTCATTGGCCGGGTACGCATCCCCGGCGAAGTTGATCCACTCGATCCCAATATCCATGTCATTGTTGCACTGGATCTCTCAAACAACAGTCAGGGCAATGGTGCAGGTATGGGGCTGGCTGATTTGGTACCAGCACACCTGGTACAAAAAGTCGATTTTGGCAGTACCTATATCAATCATTTAACGTCCGGACTGATCGGCCTGCAACGGGGCGCCATGCCGATTACCCTATCAACCCCGCGTGATGCCATTGCGATGGCTATTCAGGTGTGTGGGCAGAGCCGTCCGGAAGATGTGCGCCTGGTCCGCATCCACAATACACTGCAACTTGAGGACCTGTGGGTCAGCCCGGCGCTGCTCCCCGATGTCCAGAATAATACCAATCTTGAATTGGGCGAAGTATCGGAGTGGTATGGTTTAGAAGAAACAACAGGATAACCGCCGGGTGTATCGACACCAGGCATCAGCAACTTCTTGCTCCGACCGTTGAACAGTCAATTGCAGAGCTATGGGATAGCTCTGCAATTGACTGTTTTTCTCTCATGCTGCTCTTATCACTCGAATTTGGTCTCATACCAAATTCGGTGAATCGCTATGAGACGTAGGTGCGGCTTGCCGCCGCACGGCGGTCGGGACGACCGCACGCACGTATCAGACGGGCGCACCGCGTTCTATCAAAGCGCATACCAGTGATCACCCGAATTTGGTATCAGACGTAGGTGCGGCTTGCAGTCGCACGCAAAGCGGCAACTAGGCGCTACGTGTTGCAAAGAACATACCCGTGATCACCTGAATTTGGTATGATACCAAATTCGTGTGATCGATATGAAACGTAGCTGCGGCTTGTAGCCTGCTTTGTAGGGGC
>JAAURD010000275.1 GCA_012034075.1 Chloroflexaceae bacterium
TTTCTGGGCTTTGTACAATTGGCGTGTGTCCTGATTTTGCTTCGCCAGGGTTTTTGAGACTGGTTCATATCTGTACCTTTCCCTTTCTGCTAGATTCCTTGACGCGGATAGTATAGCATATATCTTGGATCAAGAACAATCAGCAGTGCAAGAGAAGTGCTGAAAAAGAATAGATAGTTGTATATCAGTATGATTGCGTAGATCAGAGGATGCACTTTATGCGAGCGGGCATGCAGCTGAGTGGGGCCGGATTGGTGTCTGCGGTCTGGCGCTTCCGACGTGCGCCTATGGCGCCGCTGTCGATTTTGATAGGTACTTGACGTTGATTGTTGAGAATTGGGAAAATATCAATTCCCGACAATACCCTATTGGATCAATCATCTGGCTCGTTAGCAGGAATACGCTGTGCGAAATACCTCTCTGTTGTTGGATGAACCGTGAGAAATGATTTGGATATCAGATCAAGATACGCTATACTATCTTATACTGGCAGCAACAAGCGTTTGTGTTGAGGACAAGGTTGTTGTTGCTGTGAGGAGCGTGGGGTATGGCGATGTTGTTTCTAACGAAACAACCGCAGCAAGAGGATAGCATGGGTATATCCGAGGTGTTGGCACAGCTGCTCCAGGAATATCTGCAACCGGAGCAGGTTGTCCAGTGTCTACAAGATGGCGACGTACCAGCCAATTTGCGGGTGACATTGGCCCATGAGTTACGTCGAAGTCTTTCTGCCAGTGCAGCTTACATTCCTTCGCGCCTGGTACGGGCTCAATTGATAGAGCCGGTGCCGGGTCGGATTCGTGGTGCGTTCTGGCAGGGCAGTTTGCTCTTTGCCGATTTGAGCGGGTTTACGGCGCTTTCGCAAACATTGAGCGTGCTGGGGAAACAGGGTTCGGAAGAGGTCAGCGCGATTATCAATCAATTGTTTGATGCGCTGGTCGCTCAGGTAACGTTGTATCAGGGGATGTTGTTGAAGTTTGGCGGTGATGCGTTAACCGCCTTTTTTGATACCGAAACGTTGGGGCCAGGTCATGCGGCGGCGGCTACGTGTGCGGCACTGGCGATGCAACGGTGTATGGTTGATATGTTTGCCACGCTGGAGACCCGTGCGGGGACGTTTCGTCTGGGTTTGCGGGTGGGGGTGCATAGTGGCAAAGTCTTTGCCGCCGAGGTGGGCGACCTGAGCCATATTGAACTGGTGATTACCGGGGCAGAAGTGAACCGGGTTGCCATGGCTCAGGAGATTGCCGCGCCGGGTGAGGTGGTTATTACGACGCAGACTGCGGATTTGCTGCAACAGCCGCAGCTTGAACTACGCGAGGATGGTTTCTGGCATATTACGTCATTGCCAGACCCCGATTTACCTAACCCGGCGCCAGACCCGATGCTGTTGCATCGGGAGACCGATTTGGCGACCCTGGAGCGCCTGGCATTACGGGTGATGGCGCTGCGCCCGTATTTGGTACGGGGGTTGCCACGGCGTTTTTTCCTCTCTTCGGTCACTGAGATTGGCGAATTTCGCCCGGTGACGGTGCTCTTTGTCAACTTCTACAATTTCAGCTATTTGCTTGAACTTGTGGGTGACGCGCCTGATCTGGCTGCTCTGGTGCTGAATGCGTATTATCAGCGTGCGCAGACGGTGGTGCATCGGTATGATGGGATTGTGAATAAAGTAGATATGTATACCCATGGCGATAAGCTGATGATATTGTTTGGGGCACCATCGGCCCACGAGGATGATCCCCTGCGTTCGGTACATTGCGCTCTGGAACTGAAGAGCATGGTAACCGAGGCGAACGTTGAAATCGTTTCTCTACTTGGTTATTCGTGGACATCAGCTGTTGATCCTACTGATAGTGGGTATCGACCACCGTTGTTGCAGCGGAGTGGAATTAACACGGGTGCGGTCTTTGCTGGCCGTGTTGGTGGAGCACAACGGTATGAGTATACGGTGATGGGGCCAGCCGTGAATCTCTCGGCACGCTTGATGTCAGCAGCACAAGATGGCATGGTGTTGCTTTCGCCGGATACTCGTATCGCGGTGGAACACCAAATTGTGGTGGAACAACATGAGCCGTTGAAGTTGAAGGGTCTCACCGAACTGGTTCTACCAGCCTGTGCATTACAGGTAATGGATGAAATGAGCACGGCAAGTCCGTCTACGCGAACCGGTGGTGATAGGGCAGATACCGATAGGTTGGAGCCAGCATTGCTGGTGGGGCGTGAAACCGAATTTGACCGCCTGGTTGCTGAAGGGATCGATGCATTGCGAGGCTCAGGGCGGGTGCTAGCGCTGATTGGTGAAGCGGGTATTGGCAAGACGCGTCTGAGCGAAGAGGTGACGACGCGCCTGTTTGAAGCAACGCTCGGTTTGGACGATGATGAGGCGTTACCACACTTTTTTATCTATAGTAGTGAATGTCAGAGTTATGAACAGATTACGCCGTATTTTGCGACTCGGGCGCCGCTGCACCATCTGTTGCGTTTAAATCGACTGTCTCCCCGAACATTGCAACAAGCAACAAGCCTGGTAAGCGAGATAGAGGAGCGTGTGAACCAGTTGTCTCCACATATGCTTCGCTTTGCGCCGCTGCTTACCGATATTCTGGGTATTCCCTGGGATGAGACCCCCGCTCACCAGTTCATTAAACACGGCCCAACGCCACGACCGTCTGCAAGAATTGATTGTTGAACTGTTCCTAGGCGAGGCCCGTCGAGAGCCGTTGTTATTGCTGATCGAAGATTTACAGTGGGCTGATACACCATCATTAGAGGTCCTGGGCAAATTGGCCGAGGTAGCCGGTACGGCGCCCCTGCTGCTGTTGCTGAACTATCGACCAGAACCACCGATTGACGAACCGTGGGCCAATCTCCCAAGCACAACCAGGCTCGTGTTACCAGAACTCTCCCTCACCCAGAGCACGAATCTGCTGAACCACTTGCTCAATGGTGCGCCGCCCAGAGATATGTTGCCGTTGTTGGAACGGTCGCAGGGCAACCCGCTGTTTATTGAAGAACTGGTGCGTTCGATGGTGACGACCGGGACACTGGCTTGTGATGAACACAAGCAATGGTATTTGACCCGTCCGATTGATGAAGTTGTGGTTCCAACCAGTATTCAGGGGCTTATGGTTGCGTATCTGGATCAGCTGAATGAACGCTTGTATGAACTGGTACAGATGGCTTCGGTGATTGGACGCCGCTTTGATGATGCTATTCTCTCTGGTGTCTACCCCCAACCAGAGCTTCTCACTGGCAACATACAGAATCTGATTGATATGGGCTTGATCCTGTATCAACCCTCTGTCAGTGCTCGTAGCGTGGTAGAGTCATCTGCTCAGGATGAGAGTCCCAATCGTGTTGCTTCGTATCTGTTTCGCCATGGGATGTTGCGCGATGTGGCGTATGAGAGTATTCTCTTTGTACGGCGACGTGACCTGCACTACCGCGTTGCGCAACGCATTGAGCAGTTACATACGGGGCATTTGGAGGAATATCTGGGGGCATTGGCACGGCATTATCTGCTGGCTGAGGCATGGCAACCCGCGTTTGATTACAACCGTTCGGCTGGGGAACAGGCTCAGCAACGATACGCCAATCGTGAGGCACTCTCGTTTTATACGTTGGCGATCAAGGTGATACCGGATTTGCCACAAACATCGGTATCGCCACTGTATCTGATCGATTTGTTGCAACATGTTGGTGATATTCATGTGCTGTTAGGGGAGTATGATCTGGCGGAGGCGAGCTATTTCAAGGCCTTGTCGTTGCTGCAGGCGGCTCTGCCAGATGCTGTTCTGGGGTCGGTTTGGGCGGATGATATCGATGATCTGCATAGGTTTATGGATGAGGAAAGGGGTATCTGGGATCATACGCTTGATGCTCTCGATACAAGCAGATTGGATGTGTTGCTTGATGACGAGTATGAACGCCTGAAAGTGGCTTATTTACAGACATTGCATGCTTATTCGGAGGCGGCGGCCGCTATGGAGCATACAGCCACGTTTATTCGGCTGCATCGGCTCTTAGCCAATGTGTACGAACGCCGTTCGGATTATTGGAGTGCTTTTGCATGGTTGAAGCAGGGTATGCGTCGGACGACTGATGAAGCTCAGACGGAACTTGCTCGCTGTTATTTTGTGGGGGCCGTGTTGCACCATCGTCAGGGTGAAAATGGGCGAGCGCTGGCATGGGCCCGCCGGAGCCTGGATATTGCGGAACAGCTGCACAGCATGACGGACCAGGCATATGCCTTGCAAAAGGTGGGCAACCTGTGGGATGAGCAGGGGGAACTGAGTTTGAGCATTACCAACCTGGAACAATCCTGTCAACTCTTTGAACAGGTGAACCTGGCGACGGGGTTAAATAATGCGCTGAATGACCTGGGCATTGTCTACGGTCGAGCCGGGCGTTTACAAGATGCGATTGATTGTTACCGTCGCAGTCTGGAGATGAGTGAAAACGTTGGGGATGTGCTAGCAGTTGCTCGCACTTCCAACAATATGGCCCTGGCACTGGTGCGTCGTGGCGAACTTGAGCGAGCGGATAAACTCTATCAATATAGTTATGAACGCTTTAGCCGAATTGGGTATGTGCTGGGTATGGCCTATGCTCGTTACAATCGGGGTGAGGTCTTGTTGCTGCAGGGGCAACCGCTCGAAGCACTGGAACTCTTTGAGGAGAATATTGTTGTCCTCGAACGGATCAATGCACGCAATGACTTACCGGAGGTGTTGCGTCTGGCGGCTGAAGCATCCCTTGCGGTAGAAGACGTGGCACAGGCTGCCCTATATGCGAATCAGTCATGGAATATTGCACAAGACCTGGGCATGGCGGTCGAAGCGGCGGTAGCAGAACGTGTACTGGCGCAGATTGCGCTGTATCAGGCACATTTTTTACGTGCTACAACGTTTTTGCAGCGGAGTTCTGAAGCACTTGAGGAATTGGATGAACCGTATGAACGGGGTAAGGCCTGGTTGATACAATCAGACCTTTTTTATGCTCAGGGTGATCTACAGCAGGCAGAGTCCGCGTTGAACCAGGCCAGAGCAATCTTTCGCAAACTGGATGCACAGTATGATCTGGAGAAGACCAATCTTATGACGGAAAAAATCAAAAATCAGTCTGCTATTGGAGACTAATGGCGAACTGATACCCAAATAGCGTTCATCGATAGAACACGTCGGTGCGGCTTGTAGCCGCACAGCGGTCGGGACGACCGCACGCTGTCGGGACGCACACCAAGCACGCACGTGTACCCTGAGGAGGTGGGCGATCGTCGGTGCGGCAACGTAGGGGCGTCAGCGTGCTGCGCCCAACGGCGGGACGACCCGCACGCTGTCGGGGACGCGGGTCGCATGGAACGTGCGGAGTGGGGAGACGACCGCACCGGGTCGGCGGTGCGGCGGTATGGGAGACATCTTTTGCGGTGGAAAGGGGAGCGCGGCTCCAAGCCGCGCCTACA
>JAAURD010000030.1 GCA_012034075.1 Chloroflexaceae bacterium
ATTTCCTACAGCCGTGCGAATCACGACGAGAGCATCGATTTTATCGATGACACCAGCTACACCATCAAATTACCTGCCCGGCGCCCTCTGGCCCGAATACTCGGTCTATGATCTCACCGGCTACGGCCTGTACCCATCCCATTTGGTGCTTGAAGATGGCCGCCTTCTGGAGGATGTGCCGGCTGCGGAATGGGCTGCCGTACCAGAAATTGCCGAGAAGCGTTTAAGCACCGGCCCCTACCGCCTGGTGGAATGGGAAAAGGGACAACGCATGGTGTTTGAAGCCAACCCGCATTTTTATCTCGGTGAACCAGGTATCCCCAACGTCACCATTGTCTTTTTTGAAGATACCAACCAGGCGGTTGCCCAGTTGCTCAGTGGCAGTATTGATGTGTTAGGTTCGGAGACGCTGGCAGCTGGTCCCGAGGTTGAGACGGTGCTGGCTGCCGCCGAACAGGGCGAAATCCAGGCTTATACGTTTGCCAGCCCTTCGTGGGAGCATCTGGATATGAATCTGTTTACGCGATAGGTGGTATAGCGAGTCCGAGAAGATTAACGGGTATTTTAGCTTATATGTAGGTAAAATACAGAGATGTGTAGCTTCACGCCATGCATCTCTGTACCTTCCGCTATCGATACAGATGAGCATATTCTTCTTCAAAGATTTGCTGCCGAAGTGTTCGTAGATACATGCTCAGATCATCAGGATCGGCCGGGACATCGAGTTTGCCGCTGCTATGGATGCGGTTTTGGATCGCAGTAACACCGTTAGCAAACGTTTGTTGTGGAGACCACTATGCGAGTAAGCGTGTTATCACGGTAGGTACATCCGTTTGCAATGCTAGAGCCAGCGACTGTATTTGCTGCCCAAGAACAACAGGCCGTTCTACGGTAATGGTTGTGGGATCAACGGCCTCTGCGCTTGGATGCTGCATTGGGTTGTACTGCTCTCATTTCATGCTGGTTCGTCCTGTTCTCGGTAAGTGCCGAAGGCGAGCCCTATGTTCATGATACCATGATTGCTCGCGCTTCACAACCCGAATAGCCGCTGGCGGGGCTACCACCGACACTCCATCGGCTCTTGCGCCTGCGCATACACCCGCTCAAACTCGGCGATATACTGCTGGGCGAGCAATGGGTCATCAATGATCAACAGGTTTTCGTCATTGGTATCTTCCGCGCGACCAGTAAAATTATAGGAGCCGGTGATCACGGTGGCCTCATCAATGATGATAACCTTGTGGTGCATGGTGTAGCAGTTCCCATCTTCGTACACGGTGGCGCCAGCACCGCGCAAGTCGCTCAGCACCGACCCGGTGCCCCGCGCGTTGCGTCGTTCAAACACCCCCTGCACCAATACACCAGCCTGCCGGCGGGCAATCATCGCTCCCGCAATATCGCTGCTGGTAAAGGCAAACGCCAGAAACCGAATGCTGTGTTGCGCTCGCTCTAGGCGCTCCAATACATGCACGGCAACGCCATCCTGGGGCGCAAAATAGGTCTCAATCTGTCTATCGCCGTACTCCACCAGCGGAAAGGGTGTTTGGGTGATTTTATCATTCCCAAACGTGTTATTGAACATTTGTTCAAATTCAACCGTGTAATTCAGCACCACCGGAGGCAGGGTGATGCGCAAAAGATTATTATTATTGCGATAGGTACCATTGTTGGTAACATTCCAGGAGCCAGTCCAGAGCAGGGTATGATCAATCACCAGAAACTTGCTATGCAAAAAGGCGGTGCTATCCTCCCATGCAATCGGAATGCCCGCATGCTCCAGCAGCCCAGCCCAGAGTGCCATCTCCGGCTCATGCAGCACCTCGCGGTCAAGCGCGAGACGCACCAGCACCCCGCGCTTGCGGGCATGCAGCAATGCCTCGGCCACGCTCATCAAGTTATATTCAAACGCAGCAACATCAACCTGGTGCTGGGCCGCATTGATATCGGCTACCAGTGCCGCTTCATAATCGGGCATCACGCGCTCTTCGGCAATATCGGGGTAGACCAGGGTTGGCGTGGTAAAAAAGACGCGAACGATTCCATCGCGTAATGGTGGCGGGGTCGGACGTAGAGCAACTGGGATCATCCGTTCCGCCACGACGAGCGCCACCAGAAGCAGCAGTCCGGCCATAAGCCACCATACCGATATGCGTTGTGCTGGCTGGACTGGTCGGAGTGGCGGTCGTTTACGCCTGGTCCTGCCCGTAGACATTGGCGTTCAGGCTACCCGCTGCAGCGGCCAGACGAGCACCTGCTGGAACCGTGCAAAGTGTAGGAGCGGCTCAACTGCCGGTACATCGAGGCCCAGTGGTAGAGTCATCGTATTGTAGGTGATATCGGCCCAGGCTGCTTGCAACAACCATGGCGCGTGATGAATCTCGCCACAGGCGAGTCGCCCGGCGGCATCGGTCGTATAGAGGCAATAACGCTCGGTCAGCCAGTACACCAGTGAACCAGGTTGGGCCAGAAAGGGTGTGCCAACTGGCCCATAATGTGCCTGCAAGCCGATAACCGGTTGTGCAGGCACCCTGCGCTGGCTGCTATAGGCACTTCCCTGTTGCTTCATACGTGCTTGAAAATAGGGTAATTGAAACCACGCACGGGCAATCAAAACGGCTGCTAGCTGACCGGCATCGAGGCTAAAAAAGAAGACGCCGGGCTTATCGCGGTGTCTAACATACGTGCGTACATTCAACTCAGGAAACGCTGAGAGACCGCGAACTGACGGGGTCAGACGCAAGCGCACGCCACTCATACGGAAGGGCACCACGCCAATCCATGCCTGGTCGTCAAAGGTATCCAGATCAAGACCGGCTGGCAGCAGGCGTTCCAGACGTTCTCGCGTAGATGGTTCGTTCAATGGCCAGTGGCCAAAGAGCAGATCGTGCCAGCGCTGGACCATCACCCATGGTCGTGCTGGCAGCGGCCATGGGCGATGGGTGTCATCCAGTTGTCGTCGTAAAGGCATAAGTTTTTCCCGCTGTCTGTTCATCGCTACTCTTCTTTTTTCTTGCGGCTCGCCTTGCGTTTACCCGTACTGGCGGGTGTGCGTTGCGTTAGCTGCACCAGTTTGCCCAGATTGACATCGCGTATGGTCTGACGCCGACCACGTGCCAGTTCGATAGTAAAATCGACAATCGTCTTTACCACCCAGTCAAAATAATAGGGCGTGATTGAGTTCACATCAAAATCAGGTATCGGGTTCACAAAATCCATCACATAGATTTGATCGCCGCGGATAGCGCAATCGACTGCGTTAATATCGTAGCCGAGCGCACGGGTCAATGTCAGTGTGTGATCGATCACCTGTTCCGATTCATCCTCGGTGAGATAATCTTCATCCAGAAAATAACTGTTGGTGAAGGTGCCATCCGGATCATAGCGGATGCATATGGCATGTTCCTGACCAATACAGATACAACGAACATATTTATCCCAGGTGAGGAACTCTTGCAGCATCATTGCTTCAGTACCTGTCTGGTTGTAGGTGCTCCAGATATCCTCAAGTGTATGAATAGGCGGCAAGCGACCAAACATATCGCCCCAGACCGGACGTAAAACCACCGGGAAGCCGCCCAGATAGTTCACAAATTCTTCCCAGGGGAGCGGATAGATCAGGTGATTGTGGAGCGATGATTCGATGCCCTCACGATACGAATGGGATGGCAGGGCAACACTGCGTGGGTGCAAAATACCCATTTCGGTTGCCAGGCTCGCTGCAAGAAAGCGGTCATCAGCACCACAGCAAAACGGGTTATTGATGACAGTCGAACCAGACATCATAGCCGTTTTGAGAAAGGTGCGATAATAGGGCACCTCATGGCTAATGCGATCAATAATGACATCATACTCGCATACTTCCGCCATACGTGTGCCCCCCAGTCGGACAAATTCGGCACTGACGCCGCTACTCCGTCGATTTACCTCTTCGATGAAAGCTGGCGGCCAGGACCATTCGCGTCCGGTCAAAACCCCGATTTTTTTTCTTGTCACCGGTCTTCTCCTCGGTGTGTGCCTTATACGCCTGGTGACGATTCTACCATATTATGCGACACCTGATAGAACTGGTATAATAGCCGTCATCATGATGGTCAGCGTTGCCACAGGCTTGTCTGCCGCCAGACTTGCCCCAACAGATTGATATGAGAGACGGATGTGCATGAACTTGGAACCAAAACTGCTGACCGTTGATATTTTCCGCCCAGAATATGGACGACGCTACTCATCATTGCCCGTGGATAGCCTCGATCGTCGCGGATTTATGATCGATTGTACCGATACCTATATGAGTCCCGAACGCTATGATCTCTGCCCTGGGGATATTGTGCGCTGGTTCACTGAAGATGGGTATCTCCAGGCAACACTCAGTAGTGTTGAACGAACGGAAACCCATGTGTATGTCACTGTACAAGGCACAAAATTGCTCTCGCCGGATTTTTTTCCATATTAACGCTGGCCCTGATTTGTATCACGGTGATGATCGGTGGGCTCCGATTGTTTCATCAATTTGTCACTGGACAGTCTTGGCCATGTGCGTTATAGTACAGTATGAGGGAATAAGAAACATCGCACTTGATTGCTGATTCGTATGGAGCCTGGTGTTGTGATGTCTGGTTTTTGGGGTTCTCCAGGGTACCAGTTCAGGGAATATCCTGAATCGGGGTATCATTATATCAAAACCAACGGTCATCTTTCGTACTAGTAGCCTCTTCCAATTTGGAAGAGGTGTTTTTATGTCGTGCATGTATCTTGGTAGAGTTCTTATGATACTCATGAGGATACAACAATGCAGAAATGTTTGTATACGAGGAAATTAGATCTAAGGAGGCAATTATGCGACCCGAAGACGCTTACATCATCGTGATTGAGGATAATGCCGATAATCTCCTGGTTGCAACCGACATGTTACGTATGATCGGTGTGAAGTATATCAATTCACGTGCATCTGGTTTGCAGGGTATCAAACTAGCAGAAAGCATGCCCCAAGTTGATCTTATCTTGCTCGATATTCAGCTGCCCTATGAAGATGGTTATGCTGTCTTACAGAAAATTCGAGCTCATCCCAAACTGGCGCAGACGAAGGTGATTGCAGTTACGGCCAACGTCCTACCGCAAGATGAGCAGAAAGCACGCGAATCTGGTTTTGATGGGTTTATTGGCAAGCCGCTCGATTTTGAGCGATTCCCGCAGCAGATAGTAGCCATTCTGGCAGGAGAAACCGTCTGGCGTGCCCGTTAGGAAACGGGCATACCAACTCTGTATGGCGCATATCAAAGAGGACCCGAAAGCGAGCATAACGTATGAGCACGACTTCTGCATCTCCCTCAGAACCACCGATGGAACTGCCAGCGGCTCACTTCCCCCCGGTGAAACGGCTCAGCCTGGGTATCAAAGCCAATGCTATTATTGTGGCTGGGCTGGGTATCTTGCTGGTCATACTGCTCTTCCTTATCAACAACCGCATCGAGCAGTTGATTATCCAGGTTGGTCAGCGCGAGATAGATGAAGTTATCACTGCTACCAGCATCAGGTTTGCCGAAATCAGCCAGGCCTTGCTTGAAGAGACCCGTTTATTAACCACCATGCCTGGGATGATCAAGGACTCTCGTTTTCAGCCCAACGCCTTTTGGCAATCGAACTGCCTCGCAGACCTCTATCCCCCTATCGCTCTGTTTGATCGGTCAGGCCAATGGGTTTTCGATCTCGATCATACTTCACCATCGGGACTTACCCCAGATGCTGAAGCTGCATTAATCGCCGAGGTGTTGCAAGGACAGGAACGCCTATTAGCAATCCAAAATGAACAAACTGCTCAACTCTGCCTGGTAGCAGCAGCACCCATTCGTGATACTGCGACTGATAAAGTTCTTGGCGGGATCCTCAATGCGAGAGCCATCGATACCGATATGCTCCAGTCAATCAATCAGGCATTCCCTCATGTTGGCATGTATCTGGTGCATGATGATGATGTCCTTGCCTTTGCGGTATCCGAAAGAGAAAGCAAATCACTTCCTGCTGCTCTACCACCGAATATTGGGTATGATCCCCCAGTTTCGGCAACCGCGGAGCATGCTTATACTGATCATGACCATGCGGATAACAGCATATCAGATACGTTCAATGCCCATGACCCGGCACATATGGATCACGAAGCCATCTCGATCCTGCTCGATCCGGAAGTGCTGGCACAGACCAGTGCTGGTCAGCAGTGGATAACGGATCGTGCTATCACTCTTCATGGTGTTCCCCATATGTATGCTCAGATACCCCTCATCATCAACGGGAAGACCGAAGCTAGTCTGGGTCTCTTTGTGGGGTTAGCAGATATTGTGGCGTTTCAGCAACAGATGGTGATTAACCTGACCATGCTCTTTATCATCCTGGGCCTGATTGTTATGGTGATGATGTCTGGTGCAATTCACTATAGCGTGGTTCGTCCACTCCACCAGTTAAAAGCTGCCGTTTCCAGGATGAGCGAGGGCGATTACGATCAGCGGGTTACAATCAACAGCGGTGATGAAATAGGCCAGCTGGGACATACAGTTAATACGATGGCAAGGCGTCTGGGGTATATGTATATAACTCTTGAACAACAGGTAGTAGAGCGCACCATTCAGTTGAAGCAAGCATTGGCTGAAGCGAGAGAAGCACGGGCCGCGGCTGAAGCGGCCAACAACCTCAAATCGCGTTTTATTGCCAACATGTCTCATGAACTGCGTACCCCGCTCAACTCGATTATCAATTTTACGCGCATTGTAAGTAGCGGCTTACGTGGTCCCGTCACGTCAGAGCAGGTGGACTATCTCAATCGCGTCCATGCCAGTGGGGAACACCTTCTTGGTCTGATCAACGATATTCTTGACATTGCCAAAATTGAGGCTGGACGGATGGAACTGCACAAAGAAACCATCGTCTATGGAGAGATGGTCCGCAGTACTCTGTCTACGGCCATGGGCCTGACCCGAGACAAGCCGATTGAACTGTTCCATGAGATTGCGCCCCATATACCCCATATTGAGGCCGACCATACACGCGTCCGCCAGATTTTGCTGAATCTGCTCTCCAACGCTGCTAAATTTACCGATGAAGGCAGCATTACGGTGCGTGTGTGGCAAGAGGATCAATCGATTATCACCAGTGTGAGCGATACCGGTATTGGCATTCCCGCCGATCAGCTTGAAACGATTTTTGAAGAGTTTCGGCAGGCCGATGAAGGGAGTGATCGCAGCTATCAAGGCACTGGTCTCGGCCTGTCGATCTGTCAGCGGTTAGTAACGATGCATGGTGGTCGGCTCTGGGTCGAGAGCGAAGTTGGTGTTGGTTCAACATTTACCTTCAGTCTCCCAATAAACGTTGTTGCAACGGTTACAACTGGTTCGGAAGTATCCTCTTTGACTATCATCCCAGAACAGACAACTGCTCATTTGATCATCGTGATTGAGGATGATCCCTCAGCAATCGAAATTGTCGCCAACTACCTGCAACCTGATGGGTATACCATCTATGGTGTGACAGACAGCCGCAAAGCGCTCGAAGTCATCCGCAAGGCACAGCCCATCGCCATCATTCTCGATATTCTCATGCCCCATCGTGATGGGTGGGAATTGCTGGTCGAACTCAAAGAGGCCCATGATTTGCGACACATTCCGGTGATTTGCTACACCATTGTCGATAAGCCTGCGCTTGGTCTGTCGTTGGGCGCCAGTGCCTATCTGATCAAGCCGATCCAGAAGGAAATGTTGCGCAAGACCGTGCAGAGTCTGGTTGGGCATCAAGGACATATTCTGGTCATTGATGATGATCCTGCTGTGCGTGATATTGTACCCCGTTACCTGGGCAAAAATGGCTATTCTGTAGTCACTGCTGCCGACGGTAAGGAGGGTATGGACAAGATTGCAACCAGCAAGCCGGATTTGGTTATTCTCGACCTGATGATGCCCGTAATGGACGGTTTTGCTGTGCTGAATGCACTTGATGCGACCCCCGAATATCGCACTATTCCGGTGCTAGTGTTGACCGCCCGTGACCTCACCAGTCAGGAACGACAGATGCTCACCGAGCGAGTCCAGGGCTTGCTGGCAAAATCAACCTATACGATTGAACAAATGTTCGATAACGTAAGAACCATTCTTCGTCATTCTCGGATAAACCGAGCAGAAAAAACCGAAGAGTTGGATGCAGATTAGACCAGACATGCATTTATGTGAATCAACAGCAAGGTATGGAAGACGGCTCTTTATGCTAAAGAAGACTCTCGCAAGGTCGCACAGGCTTCGCGCAACACACCCGTTACAATATCGGGCGGTGCTCCCCAGCCTTCAATCGATGAATCGACCAGCAACGGGTAACGGGTACTGATACCTCCTACATCTGTTGTTTCAACACCAATAACCACCATACGTATCTGCGTTTCTCGAATGGCATACGAACACATCCAACATGGTTCTGCCGTCGTATAGAGCGTACACCCACTCAGGTTGAGCGTTCCCAACGTCTGACATGCCCCACGAAGAGCAATGATCTCGGCATGGCCTGTCACATCCAGAGTCTGGGGTAAGGTCTCCTGTCCAGTTGCAACGATCCGTTCGGCAGCAACAACCAGTGCCCCAACCCCAAGATTCTCTGCCTGTCGCGCTGCTTCAGCCAGACGCAAACACTGTTCCATATACCATGTATGTTGCGCCTCATTCATGCCCACGTTCCGACACCTCCGGATGAAAGGGCGAATAGCTCATAAACTCCCAGCACCAGGGCAGTCGTTGCGCGGTTTCGATCACCTGACTGATGCTATACCGGACCAGTCGTTCAGCCCCCGGATACGGTTGGACCAACGCCTCATCCCAGATAATCTGTGCCTGCCCGGTCATCTGCAGCGTACTGCCAGTCGCAAAATCCAAAAACAGGAGCCCGCTCTGAGGATGCACCGCAATATTGCCCAGGGTATTGAACATCATATTGCCGGTATAGTCCGGCCAAAGCAGTGCGCTGTCATCCAGCATCTGGATAAAACCAGGATGGCCTCCACGATGAGACGCATCAGCACCGCCGGCCGGATGCGCACTGGCAATAAAAAAGGTATCGGCCTGGGTGATCCATTGTTGCTGGCTCTGGTTCAGACCCGTAGCCACATGCACAATCGATGGGTTGAGCTCTGTTCCAGGCGTTCCCTCGATCTGACGTGCCTGAATATACTTGGGGCAGTTGGCATACACCTGTTGTGCATGCACCAGCAGCCGGCCATCAGTAGCGCGTTCAACCCGACCATTCAAGCGCATACGCCGACGTGACGCAAACTCAATTGCCAGCAGGCCAATCATCGGGTTGGTCAAGATATTAGCCGCAAGTGGGTCACCTGGCAGCGGCTTTGCATCAATCAGTGCTGTCCACTCATCCAAACAGTGATACATCCTGGGTCTCCGGTCAATATCGAAGCCCATACTTGATGTTCCGTATCGATGGAAGCGACGATCACCATCTGCTGCCGTTGCAAGAAATCTTGTGCTGCCGTTGGCAGAAACGTTTTGATGCTTTGCCCAATACGCTGGGCCTGAACTTGCACGCCAGCTTGCGCCTGCACCATGTGTTCTCCGGGGTGAAATGGATCATGATCCATACAAACCCTTCTTTCGTTTACTGCAGAGATATCGGTGTAGGTGATATCGCTGCTTGCTGGTTCCTAGAAAAAACCGCACGATGGCCCGTTATCAGTCAGCTCCTACTGGTCGATCATCGGCGCCCGTGGGTCTCTAAATCTCCAGCCGAATCCCATCGGGATCGGTAAAAAAGATGCCGCCAGACGTCTTCCCCTCACGATGCGCCACAATACCATCGTAGATCAGCGCTACCTGTTGTTCACGCAGCCGTTGCTCAAACGCTATCACATCTTCGATACGCGCCACCTCGAAAGAAAGATGGTGCAGACCAGGGCTATGACTATCAAAATGACCCTCACTCTGCTCCCACAGCGTCAAGACCAGGCGTTCCCCATCGCTCAAAAACACAAAACGATGACCCTCAACATACGATTCGTGTGCGACCGTAAAGCCAAACACATCCTGATAAAACTGCCGTGAACGTTCAACATCAGTGACATTCAGGCCAATATGCCCAGTCTGGACCTGGATCGGCAATGAACCAGACATTTGTGCTTTCCGTTCAGGTTCAAAATAAGACTTGTCTCTCCAAAATAACTACCTATTGTTGTTTTAGACGGTGTTATTGTATCATGCCCATCTGGAGCTGTCAAGAGCCAGATTCTCCAATCGTAACTTGTCAAGAGCTGATTCCATGGTTATAATAGAACGACTATGAATAGTTACTCGGCAGAATCGAATACGAATACAGCTGATTTCATGTTTCTTGGCGGTCACCCATGCCTGGATTTTGTCAACACCGAAATGATGGTACAGGAACAACGTACCGATCTCTTGACCAATCCAGAACGACTGCTTGAATGGCTTGAAACAACCAGCCTCGTAACCGCCGAGACCGCGAACTGGGTTCGTCAAGGGTGGCTTGACGATGGATCCGGTGCATTGGTGCTGGAACAGGCCCGTACCTTACGTCAGATGCTGCGCACCATGTTTGATCAAATCATTGATGGCACAACGGTTGATCCTGCCATCATTACCGCGATCAACGCCTACCTTGCGGTGCAAGCACTACAATTGAACCTGGTACAACACGCACATGATTTTGATGCAGAGTGGGTTCTCATGCCACGCGAGCCACAGCATATCCTGGCATCCATTGCTGCCATCACCGTCGATTTGCTCACCGCCGGCGAACAACGCCGCATCAAACGCTGCGAGAATCCGTCCTGCATTCGCTATTTCTATGATACCACCCGCAACCATTCACGTCGCTGGTGTAGCATGGAACAGTGTGGTAATCGCATGAAAGTAGCAGCGTATTATCGCCGCAAACGCCCACAACAAAAAGGTTCTGACTAACTCATATCAGATAGCCTTTGTGAAACCTTCGTGTCCTTCGTGTTTTTTGGGGTAAATCTCAGACCCTCTTTTCATCGGTCGGTGTGTGTACAGCACATTAACTGAGCACCTTCACCGGATGCCAGCCAGTCGCAGTAGGGCGTAAGATTGCCAGCAAACGACCATCGGCAGTGTGTGCCCGTAGCCACACCGCCGATGGATAATCGAGCAAGACCGGCAGCCCATGCCGCACACGCTCTGCATCTGTCGGCTGCAATGTAATCATCGGCCAGTCGGCAATGGCTGTTTCGGGTGGGCGCAATACCTCGGCCAACGGCACACTCCCATCAACCAGAGGTTGCAATGCCACGGCGTGTGCTAGCTGAAATGGGCCAACCCATGTCCGCTCCAAACGCACCAGATACCCACCGCAGCCCAATGCAGCACCGATATCACGTGCCAGTGACCGAACATAGGTCCCCTTACTACAGATAATCTCCAGCGTCAGCAACGCCCTGCCCGGTGGCGATACCCCTTGTGCATCTGGCTGCTGTTGCCAGTCAAGCATATCCAGCGTGGTTATCGTCACCGCCCGTGGCGCACGTTCCACCACCTGGCCGGATCGGGCCAGGTCATACAACCGCTGGCCCTCATGATGCAATGCCGCATACATCGGCGGCACCTGCCAGATATCCCCGCGATATGCGTTGAGCACCTCCTCGATCTGGCCGGTATTCAGCAGCGGAACATGCTGCTCCGTCAAGATGTCGCCTTCGGCATCATCGGTTGTTGTCGTCATTCCCAGACCGACCGTGGCGCGATACCCCTTGCGAGCCTCGCTCAGATACTCAATGAGCCGGGTTGCTGACCCCAATGCCACCGGTAGCACTCCCGTCGCTGCCGGGTCCAGTGTCCCCGCATGCCCCGTCTTAACCCGCCGACCGGCCAGACGCCGAATACGAGCAACGACATCATGCGATGTCAACCCCGCTGGCTTATTGATATTGAGAAAACCGCGCATTGCTCCCTTACACCAATCTTACCCTATCCATGTTGCCCTATCATACCACGCTTGCCTGTGTTATTTCCTGGTTTATTCGATTTGTTGTGTTATGCTGTGGTGTCATATTCGACAGGTCATGGTATACTAAAAGAGGTATAATCATATGGGAGGAAGTATGAGCGCGACACTCACAGAACTTGACCTGATTGTGGGATCGCTCATCACCACACGGCCAGAGGAAGACCTGGAAATCTTTGAAGAAGAACAGGTCATGGTACTACAGGTGCAAGATCAACTCGCCGCTGAAGGCATTGAAATCGATCTGACCTGTCAGCCCGGCGTGGAAGTCTGGGAAGGGGGGATCGAATCGATCGGTGCGCTCTACCAACTGAGCCGTCTCGCTATCCATCTCGAGCAGGGACACGATGTCCAATCCATTCTCGAAGATGGGCCAGTGATCTATGCAGATGATCTGGATACCGCTGTGACCAGTGTTTGGCAACACGCGAGCAGCACCCGTTTCCCGCACCTTATCAATTTGCAAGGCTTCGATAGCTACTACCTGCCCATCGATTTTGCTCAGCCGCTCTGGTTTCCCTTTCATCATCACGATGTGACGCAGGAACAGCTGGACCATGAACTCGCCTTTTTTGGCTCGACCATCGCACTTCAACGCGAATTGATCGAATTGGCTCCCCTCTTACAACAGGCCGGTATCCCAACGCGTTCTGCCGCGTATCAGTGTTTTAGCACCCTGCAACAGGCTGTCGTGCAAAGTTTGCACTATGGTCTGCCCATCATTATCTGGTAATGGTACGTATGACCGAAATCCATCTTATCGAACAACATCAAGTCAGAACGGTGTTCCCGTCAATCGACCGCAATCACACCCCACGGAGTCAGCGCTATTTCGTCTGGACCGTGGGTTGTCAAATGAATGTGTCCGACTCGGAGCGCTTAGAAGCCGCACTCCAGGCCGTTGGCTACAGCCCATCGAACCGACCAGAAGATGCCAGCTTTATTGTGCTGAACTCGTGTAGTGTGCGTGCCAGTGCCGAAGAGCGCATCTTTGGGAAACTGGGTCAGATACAGTATATCAAACAACGTCAACCCGATACCACTGTTGTGCTCTGGGGTTGCATGGTCGGCCCCGAAAACCAGTCGTTGTTTCAAGCACAGCTCCCGATGGTCGATCATTTTGTGTCGCCATCGGCAGTCGATCAGATCGTCGCTCTGGCGCCCAATCCGGTCTATCAGATAGAAGAGCCCGTTTTGCCCGTGCGTGATTGGCAACATCCCCCCGTCTCGGTTTTTGTGCCGATCCAATATGGCTGCAATATGACTTGTTCCTACTGCGTTATTCCCCTGCGCCGTGGTCGGGAACGCAGTCGGCCAATGGCCGAAATTGCCACCGAAGTGCAAAAGCTGGTTGACCATGGGGTTAAAGAGATTGTGTTGCTGGGGCAGATTGTTGATTCATGGGGGCATGATTTACCTGGTCGGCCAACGCTGGCGCAGTTACTCCGGCATATACACGATACGCCCGGTCTGCTCCGTCTGCGTTTTCTTACCTCCCATCCCGCTTGGATGACCGATGAACTGATTCACACTGTAGCGCAATTACCACGTTGCCAGCCAGAAATCAACTTGCCCGTACAAGCCGGGCACGATACTGTGCTACAATATATGCGCAGAGGCTATACCGTTGCGCGGTATCGCGAACTGGTACACAAAATACGCACGGCAATACCACATATTGCCCTGACAACCGATATTATTGTAGGACATCCGGGCGAAACCCGCGAACATGTTGCCCAGACCTTGGCACTGGTCGAAGAAATACGCTTTGACAAAATCCATATTGCCATGTTCTCGGCTCGTCCTGGTACACGTGCTGCGGCTCAGGAGGATGACCCCACCCTGGCTGTCGCAGAAGCCGAAAAGCACTACCGCCGGCGCCAACTGGAACAAGTGCAAGAACGCATTGCCACCGATATTAACGCCCGTCTTCTGGGGCAAACCGTTGACGTGCTGGTGGAAACCGAAAGCCGCGGGAAGTGGCGTGGTCGTACCGGTGGCAACAAACTGGTCTTTTTTACCTATCCAATCGATCAAACAGGGCGGGTTGTGCCTGTACGCATCAGCCATACCAGTCCCTGGTCATTACAAGGAGTCTGTCTTGACCAAGCAAGATGAACGGCAACGACTATGCCGCCGATTGCAAGAATATGCTATTCAAATAGCTAGCGCCAACCGCTGGCAAGAGGCGATTGAAATCAATCAGCAGATAATCCTGTTTGGCGAAGATGCCATCACCTACAATCGTCTGGGTAAAGCCTATATGGAACAGGGGCAATATAGTGAGGCACTTGAAGCCTACCAGCAAACGTTGCGCTTGAACCCGACCAATAGCATTGCGCGCAAAAATGTCACGAAACTTGAGGCACTACAAGCACGTGGAATCACGCAGATTGATATGGAAGAGCATCTACCACGGAAACGCATTGATCTGCGCATGCTCATTACTGAGGCCGGCAAAACAACGCTCACCAAACTGACCGAAGTCCAGCGTACTGCCGAAGTCGAGGCACTATCACCAGCGGAACAGGTGGAATTGAGTTTTGAAGACAACTTTGTCGTAGCCAAAAATCTCGAAGGCTACCTGATTGGTCGACTCGAACCCAAACTGGGTCAACGCTTATCCGATTTGATGCGCGGTGGCAACCGCTATATTGGCATCGTTGCCCAGGCTGATCCACGGAAAGGGGAAATCCGTCTCCTGATTCGCGAAACCTACCAATCACCCAACCAACGCGACCGTATCTCCTTCCCTGGGCAATTGGGCGAAGGTCTTGGCCTGTACCATATGCCCAGCCTGCGCTACGACTACGATACCGAAGAAGAAGAACTCCTCGATGAAGGTCCAATGGATGACACCGAAGCCTTTGGCGCCGATGAAGAAGATACCGAAACGGAGCTTGGCCTCGAAGATATTGAAAAAGATATTGCCGATGATGATGAATCGCTCGAAGAATAAGCCAGCCATGATCACGAGATTGGGCCAAACATACTGGCATCTCTGCCATACTCTGTGCTATACTGATAGCAACAACGCTCAGATAGCAGGTTTTTGCGCTGGTATCTCGGTCAATAGCAACCGAACTGAACAAATGAGCCATCTTGTAATAACCATGAAAGGGGTGGACGTATGAGTTTCCAGGTAAGTCAATATATTCCAGATCCTGACGAACAGGAAGTTGAAACAGCGCCCAAAGTTCCCCCACAACCAACATCGATCCAGGAAACTGGCTTGAATATGAGCTTTCTGAACGATTTGGTCTTAAAAATCATCTACTTTCATGGAAATATCACGGCCAATCAACTTCAGAATGAGACCAAGCTGCCATTTATGAATGTGCTAGATAAGGTGCTGGAATTTCTCAAGCTCGAAGAATTTGTCGATATTATTGGTTCAGAAGGCGGTGGTTTCAGCGAGCGTTCTTTCCAATATGTCACGACCAACCGTGGTCGTCTGAAAGTACAAGAATTACTGGACCGTTCTCAGTATGCCAGTGCTGCACCGGTACCGTTAGAACAGTATCTGGCGATGGTGCGCAAACAATCACTGACAGACGTTGTCGTAGATCGCCCAACGATTCGTCAAGCCTTTGGTCATCTGGTCATTGGTGACCGTTTGCTTGACCGCATCGGTCCATCGGCGAACTCTGCTCGTTCACTCTTTCTGTATGGCCCTCCTGGGAATGGCAAGACCACCATTGCCGAAGGTATTTCGAATCTGTTCAGTGATGATATTCTCATACCCTATGCCATCGAAATCGATGGCCAGATCATCAAGATCTTTGACCCACTCAACCATAAAGTCGTGGAAGAACCGGTAATGGAACCCGTGATCGAAGACACCAATAATCCTTTCGGCGTTGCGGCAGAGGTATCCTCCGACTATATGCCCGATCGGCGCTGGCTTGTCTGTAAGCGTCCACAGGTTGTCGTTGGTGGTGAACTCATTCTCGAACAGCTCGAGTTGATCTTTGACCCTTATTCAAAAGTCTATGAAGCTCCCTTCCAAATGAAATCGAACGGGGGTCTGTTTCTCATTGACGACTTTGGTCGCCAGAAATGTCGGCCGATGGACCTGTTGAACCGTTGGATTGTGCCCCTGGAAAAACGGGTTGATTATCTCGCACTGCAAAATGGCAAAAAAATCGCTATCCCCTTTGATGTGCTGATTGTCTTTTCTACCAACCTCTCGCCCAAAGACCTGGTTGATGATGCCTTTCTGCGACGTATTCGGCACAAAATTGAGGTACCCAACCCGTCACCCAACGAATTTCGCGAGATTTTTAAGCGCGTTGCCAATGCCAAAAACATTCCCTATAGCGATGACGGCTTACGTTATCTGATTCAGGAGCACTATATGAAGACTGGGCGGGATTTGCGGGCATGTCATCCACGTGACCTGTGCGATCAGATTCTCGATGAAGCCAAATATCGGGGTATCCCACCAGCCATGAACAAAGAACTCCTTGACCGAGCATGTGCTGCTTATTTCGTTCGTCTCTCATAGCCCAAACCATGGTGGGCCTGCATACCTTGTGAACGGTGGGCCGTCCCACCACCAGAGATCAGGAGGTTTTGATGTCACTCTTTAAACGCATCGGTAACAAAGATAACGCTCCCGCCGCCGAACCCGCCGCGGTCAATGGTGGGAACGCTCAAGCTCCCAAAGCAGTACCTGCTGCTGCCGCTACCAGTGCTGCGCCAGCAACGGCGGGGGCGGCTCCACCACCAGTTGCCGAAACCGACGCCGCAATTTTGCCCGAAACCGTTGGTATACCCGAAAATCGGACCGACCCGCCCATTGGCACCGAAAAGGTGAAAAAACTGGTCGAAATGTCGCTCTGGATTGTTGACCGCATTCAATCCACTCTCGGCACCCAGAGTGAACTGAAGCGCACTCCCGAAACGGAGCAAATGCTTCAGGAACGCTTCGCCCAATACTATCGCCAAGTCGGCGGCAACCTGAGCGATGAAGAAGTGAAATTCCTCTTCCGTCTGGTCTATGATGAAATCCTTGGGTTTGGTCCATTGCAACAGTTGATCGATAGTGATGGCATCTCTGAAATTATGGTGAACTGCCCCAACCGCATCTATATTGAGCAGAAGGGCAAGCTCAAGGTTGCGCCGGTCGTGTTTGCCAATAATGACCATGTACTCAAAGTGATTGACCGCATTATCCGTCCGTTGGGTCGTCGTATCGACCGCAAGTGGCCGCTGGTTGATGCACGTCTGCCTGATGGTAGTCGGGTCAATGCAGTTATTCCCCCCTGCGCTATCGATGGGCCTAATATCACCATTCGTAAGTTTAGCAAAAACAAACTGAAAGTTGATGACCTGATTCGTTATGGCTCCATGACTCCACCAATGGCCATGTTCCTTGAAGCCTGTGTAGTCAGTCGGCGCAACATTATCATCTCTGGTGGTACCGGTTCTGGGAAAACAACCCTGATTAACGTGCTCTCGAACTTTATTCCAGCCAAAGAACGCGTGGTCACGATTGAAGATAGTGCCGAGCTTCAGCTAATCCAGGATCACGTTATCCGTTTGGAAGCAAAACCGGCTGACGTTGATGGCACTGGCAAGGTCGCTATTCGCGATCTCGTTATTAATGCGCTTCGTATGCGACCTGAACGCATTATCATTGGCGAGTGTCGTGGTGGTGAAACCCTTGACTTGCTTCAGGCGATGAACACCGGTCACGACGGTTCTATGTCTACCCTCCACTCGAACAGCCCACGTGAAGCCGTCGGTCGTATTGAAACCATGTGTATGATGGCAGGTATGGACCTCCCACTCATCGTTATTCGCAAACAGATTGCCTCATCTATCCATATGATTGTGCAGCAATCACGCCTTGATGATGGTCAACGCAAAGTGACCTATATCACCGAAATACAAGGTATGGAAGGTGATGTGGTGGTGCAACAGGATATTTTTAAGCTCGAAATTATAGGCAAAAATCCCGAAGGCAAAATTCTCTGTGAGCATCGGCCTACCGGTGTACGGCCCAAGTTTACGCCCAAACTCGAGGCCGCTGGGTACAAACTGCCGCCCGAAGTCTTCGGCGCTGCCATTCCTGGCAAACGCTAACGTGCTATGGCGCAACCCTTCAGTCCTGATACCACAAGTTACCAGGACTGAAGGGCTTTTATGGTGTTGAGTGCAAACCCATGTCTAACCCCTTTGTGATTGTTGGTGGCGGCCTTGGTGGGCTTTCTACCGCCATTCATCTCGCTTTGCAACAGCGATCTGTCGTGCTGCTCGAAAAGAATGAACGGCTCGGCGGCAAAATGAACATCGTGCAAGAGGCTGGCTACACCTTTGACACCGGTCCCTCATTGCTGACCATGCCCTGGATCCTGCGTGATCTCTTTGCGGCGGCCGGACGCAACCTGGAAGATACCCTGGAGCTGATCCCTCTTGATCCAATCTGCCGCTATATCTGGCCCGATCAAACACAGTTCGATTTCTGGCAGAATCTGCCTGGTCTGGTGCAGGCCATTGACAGGCTGAATCCAGCTGATGTTACCGGTCTCTTTCGCTTTCTGGCCTATGTTGCACCAATCTATCAGACGGTTGCCGATGTCTTTCTGTTACAACCCTTCGATGGCATCGGCGATTTGCTTACCCCGCGCCTGCTGCGCGATGGTTGGCGGATCGATGCCTTTCGGACGATGGATCAGTCCGTTCAGCAATACTTTCAAAGCCCCTACCTACGCCAGATATTTAATCGTTATGCGACATACAATGGCTCCTCTCCCTATCTTACGCCGGCAACGTTTAACGTGATTGCCTACATTGAACTGGTAGAAGGCGGCTGGCATGTGCGTGGTGGCATCTATCGGCTGGCCCAGGCTCTGCAGCAACTGGCCGAGAACCTTGGTGTCGATATTCGCACCAGCAGCGAGGTGTGCGAAATTCGTCTGCACCGTGGGCGAGCCTGTGGAGTTACACTCGCTGGTGGGCAGCAGATTCAGTCGGAGGCAGTGGTCGTGAATGCCGACCCGCGTTATGCCTATGAGCAACTCCTACCTGGTCAGGATACTCAGACCCGCCGGTTGCAACAACTCGAGCCTTCGTGTAGCGGGTTTATCTTACTGCTTGGTATTAACCGCAGCTACAAGCAACTCCAGCATCACAATATCTTTTTTAGTCAGGACTATCGCACCGAATTTGAAGCCATCTTTGCCAGAGGCGTTCCCGCACCCGACCCGACGGTGTATGTTTGCAGCACCAGTGTCACGGACCAGGGTCATGCACCACCTGGTCATATGAATCTGTTTGTGCTGGTCAATGCACCATCGTTGAATGAACGTTACCGTTGGGAACGAGAAAAAGAGGGGTATCGCCAGACCATTATTCGTAAACTTGAGCGTATGGGCCTTTCCGATCTCTCACAGCATATTGTCTATGAGCAGATCATCACTCCATTGGATCTCTGGCAACGCTATCATGCAGCTGCCGGAGCTATTTATGGTCTGGCGTCAAACAATCCGTTTGTTGCGTTTTTACGACCGCCCTTACGAGCACGCGGCATCAAGCAGCTCTACTTTGTTGGTGGTGGTACCCATCCGGGTGGCGGTATCCCGCTGGTGCTGCTCTCCGGCCAGTCCGTTGCTCGGCGCATTGCCATTGATATGCCATTCTCCGTCCGGCTCCGCTCCTAATGGCTGTTCCCTCTGAGCTTCCTCTTGCATCAGCGACTGAAGATCGTCCACGCCACGCAGATTGATCAAACGCACGCCTGGTGCAATTCGTTTGATCATGCCGGTTAATGCGCTGCCCGGTCCAATCTCCACAAAGGTCGAAACACCCTGAGCCACCATGTGCTGGATCGAAGCAATCCACCGTACTGGCGACACCATCTGTGACTCCAGTTCCTGGCGCACGTCTTCGGCATGCTTGACCGGTCGCGCCGTGACATTGGCAATCAATGGGATCATCAAACAGGCTATCGACGCTGTGGCAATCACTCCTGCCATACCGGCTGCGGCTGAACCCATCAATGGCGAATGAAATGCACCACTGACTTTCAACGGAATAATCCGTTTTGCGCCAGACTGCGCGCAAGTTTGCAGACAAGCTCAACTGCAGCGGTCGCGCCACTGATGACCAGTTGCCCCGGCGCATTATAGTTTGCCACGACGACTGCATCACCACTGTCGGTAGCAGCTTCTGCACAAATTTGTTCGAGGATCTCTGCATTCAGGCCAACCACCGCAGCCATCGTGCCATCTTGCGCCTGGGCCATCAGTTCGCCTCGGCGCCGAACCATGCGCACGGCGGTTTCCAGGTCGATGGCACCACCAGCCACCAGCGCCGAATATTCACCCAGGCTATGACCAGCCACCAGGTACGGACGACGCATACGACCACCTGGTGACAACGCATCCATTGCCCGCAATAATGCAACACTTAACGTGAGCAATGCGGGTTGGGCATTTTCCGTAGCCGTCAAATCGGCTTCCGGTCCTTCAAAACAAAGGCGCGATACACTTACATCAAGTACGGCATCAGCCTCATCGAAAACATCTCGTGCAGCCGGCACCTGCCAATACAAATCACGACCCATCCCAACTATTTGTGAACCCTGTCCAGGAAAGACCCAGGCAACTGTCATAGGTTGTATCCCCTTTACTGCTAGCGGCCCCAACGTACCACGGCCGAGGCCCAGGTGAAACCACCGCCAAACGATGTAAGCAGCACATGATCACCATCATGCAATTGCCCCTGTTCGACTGCCTCACACAGAGCAATGGGCACGGAAGCCGCCGAGGTATTACCATATCGTTCCAGGTTTACAAAGACACGTTTAAACGGTATCTCCAGGCGTTTGATGAGAACCTCAATAATTCGTAAATTAGCTTGATGAGGGATGATAAGATTGATTGCGTCAGGTTGAAGACCAGCCTCCTCGATGGCCTGTTGTGATGAGAGAGCCATTTCACGAATTGCGTGTTTAAAGACCTCGCGCCCATGCATTGAGAAATAACGATCTTGCAGATGCGAATTTTCCGCACTTAGGGGTTGCCGTGTGCCGCCACGCTCAATCAACATGAGTGACTCATATTCGCCTGCCGAGCCCAAGACAGCCGAAAGCAAGCCCAACGGTTGATCTCGCTGCTGTAAGACGACCGCACCAGCACCATCTCCAAAGAGTACACATGTATTCCGATCATGCCAGTTGAGAATGTGGCTAAAAAGATCCGCTGCGACAAGCAGAATGGTCTGATGGGCACCACTCTGAATCATACTGTTTGCAATATGCAACCCATAGACAAACCCACTGCATGCAGCGACGACATCAAATGCGCCAGCGCGGGGAATGCCCAGTTGGGCCTGAATAACGGATGCCGTTGCGGGAAACGGGCGATCTGGCGTTGATGTAGCCAGTATCACCAGATCAATTGCCTCTGGTGCAATGCCAGCCCGTTCGATGGCTTGTTGACTGGCCGCCGTAGCCAGTACCGAGGTATACTCATCGGCACTGGCAATACGTCGTTCACCAATACCAGTGCGTGAACGAATCCACTCATTTGAGGTATCGATCTGCCGGGCCAGTTCATCGTTCGTAACTACCCGTCTGGGGACAGACATACCCCAGCCAATAATAGCAGCATAGTGTTCCATGCTTACTCCTGGGGCATCATTGACAGAGAGCGGTCTTCGTTGACCTGACAATGCGCAGAAACGTGTTGATGTAAGACGATCATGTGGTCACATCAGGTATAGACCACGACCGCTAGTCTCGTTCTTTTTGGGCAATCACCTGGCGGCCACGATACACGCCGCAGGCACGGCAGACACGATGCGCTTGCATAAAGGCACCGCAATTGGGACAAATCACGATGTTTGGTGCCTTGAGGCGCTGATGACGGCGACGGTTGCCGCGTTGATGGCGCGACACACGATGTTTTGGGACAGCACCCATACGTTTACAACTCCTTTATCCTAGTATCAAATCTTGGCTTTTCATTCCAACACATTAAGACGATTGCTGTTGCGACCAGGTTTTTAACACGGCTAATCGTTCATCAATCATCTGTCCGTCTGACTCATCGGTCAGACCGTTTGACTCAACCGTATAACGTATCGGTTTACCCGCATATGCTACTGAAACCGGATACACCGGGAGTTCCAACAACGTATATTCGCGAATAAGCTCTCCCACATCAGCCATATGCTGCTCATCCAGAAAGAAGGGGTCCTCTTCGGATGGGCGGGGTAAATGCACGCCGGTTGTGACATCGATCTGCGCATGCATTTCCTCTTGAAAATCAAGCGATACGCGATAATCAAACAACTCTAATGATCGTACACAGGTTAATTGTACCATTGCCTGCACCTGCGCATGGACCAGTACCCCGGTTGCAGTGCGCGTAAAGAGCACGCGCCCGCCGATATCACGCAAGACCAACGTGTCATCAAGGGGCAATTGATCTTCATACAGATCATATGCACGACGTGCGCCGATCAGTTCACGCAGCAACTGCGCGACATTATATTTTATCTGTGTCATACATGTCCTACTGCATATCGTTTCCAGCTATTGAACTGGTGTAGACAGTGACGCTTGCAGAGCACGTGACATTATACCATGGGTATGCCCGGCAAGTCGTCTCCTCTCAGCTCACACCCAATAGAGCAGTCAGGGCGAGAGGGTTTCGAGGCCATTGCGAACGTTGGCCAGCACTTTGGTAAGGCGGTTTTGCAAATCTTCAAGCACCTGGCGGGCATAGTCATCGGCACCGGCTCGCACCTGGGCTGCATCGTGCTCAGCTTGCTGGATGAGTTGCTGCCGCTCCGTTTCAATCGCTTCGAGCAATCCGCGTTCTTCAAGGGCCATCTGCACTCGGGCACGTGCATCGGCTAGCAGTCGGTCCTGCTCCTGGATCACCCGCCGCGCCTGCTTTAATTCTTCTGGGATGGATACACGCATCCGGTCAATAATATCCAGAATGCGTTCTTCATCGATGAGCAGCCGTCCGCTAAACGGGACCCGTCTCCCATCGGCAATCACATCTTCCAATTCGTCTATTAAATCATCGAGTTCGATGGCAGATCCCCTCCTTACGGACTCACTTGGTACGACCAAACTTACGTGCCAAGGCGTGAGCCACTGATGGTGGTACAAAACCGCTTACATCGCCACCAAGTGCTGCAATTTCACGCACGGTGCTCGAACTAAGAAATGAAAACTCACCGTTTGCCATAAAAAAGACAACATCGATATCCGGGTCAATTGTTTGATTGATTTGTGCCATCTTAAATTCATAGGCAAAGTCAATCGCATCACGCAGTCCCCGAACAATCACCTTGGCCCCAATCTCACGGGCATAATCAACCGTGAGTGACGTATAGGCCTGAACCTGGATGCCTGGCATGTCTTTTGTGGTTTCACGCAACAGTTCTACCCGTTCTTCCACCGAAAAGAGCACGTTTTTGAGCGGACGATCAAACACTGCCATAATCACTGGTTGGAAGAGTCGTACTGCACGTGCAGCAGCATCAAGATGACCATTCGTGACAGGATCAAAACTTCCCGGATAGAGTGCGAGCGTCACACCATGCTCCTTTTCTATGCCATTACGGATCAGCAGGCGGTCCCTGCTTATGTTCATACAAGGAAAAACATGAATCCCCTACGCGCCGCCACAAACACCGATTCAGGCGGTTATAGGTATCGGCGAGCGATACTCGTGGTGAATGCCCAACCACCAGCAGCGTTTGGCCTTGTACCATATGAGCAGCCTCAATGGACAAAATGGTTTGTTCAATGTGTGGGTCAGCATATGGCGGATCCATGATAATTATATCATAGTTCGTTACACTGCCATAGCTCCGAACAAAGTGCGTCACCGGCATACAATAGACCGTAGCCTGCGCTGCCAGGCGCGTATGCTCCAGGTTTTCACGAATAATCCGACAGACATGGGCGCTGCGTTCCACAAAATGCGCCAGGCTTGCTCCCCGTGACAGACATTCGATACCAAGTGACCCGGTACCAGCATACAGGTCAAGCACATTCCCATGCAGCGCATTGCGTGCGTCAAGCACGCCAAAGAGCGACTCTTTGACCCGATCAAGCATCGGGCGTGTATTCAAGCCTTTGGGCGCCTTCAGCCGATGTCCCTTGGCGCTACCGGTAATAACCCGCATATTGTCATTCCCACTGTTCAGGTGATTCACCTTCACTGTAAGAGCTTATTGTAGCATGGCTATACCGAACGTTCAACCACCGAACAAGGACTGCTGGCAGTTTTCTTCTGGTTTTTGCCGTTCGCCTCAAAACCACAGCAGAAACCGTGCGTTTGCTGCTTGCACAAACATCGGCAATGTGCTATAATATAACGCAGTGTTGAAACGGGCCGTTTGATCAACGGGCTGTTGTATTTGTTTATGCCAAGGTAGCTCAGTTGGTAGAGCACAGCTCTGAAAAAGCTGGGGTCACCGGTTCGATCCCGGTCCTTGGCACCATTATTTCCATCGTTATGTCGATGTCCGCTCCCGCCAAACCTTGATCTGGCGGGAGTATTGTTTGTACCGGCTGCAATCAATCCTGTCTGAACGGCTCGCTGTTCAATGTCTGTGACAAACTCACCAGCATATCCGATAGATGATCTGTCCGCTCAGATTGACCCCTGGCTCAGCCATATGACCTGGCGGCCTGATTTTGAGCGCTGGCGTCAGCAACGCCTGCATCAAGAAGACTACCAGGATGCTCCATTAACGTTGCTCCGTCAGGGTCTGGCCCTGACCCGCCGGGCTGCATTGGTAGACCCCACTATGCCGGATCCAGCCTGGCTTTCAGGGCTGCAGTTGCTCGATCTGGGCTGTGGCATGGGTGGCTTTGCTGTTGCCGCAACTTGTCGTGGTGCGCATGTCGTGGCACTCGATTATAACGTCGCCTATTGCCAGATCACCTATCTGCGTAGCCAGCGTTACCAACTGGCTCTGCCCATTGCCGCCGCCGCTGGCGAAGCTATCCCTTGTGCATCGGCCAGCTTTGACGCGATTACCTGCTGGGACGTGTTAGAACATGTACAGTCGCCCGAACGCCTGCTCAGCGAGCTTGCGCGGGTCCTCCGGCCCCAGGGCGTGTTGGTGATGACGGCGATTAACCGTTATGCTTTTCGTGACCCGCACTACCATTTACCGCTGATCAACTGGCTACCGCGCACTGTTGCCGAAATGCTCATTCGTTTGGCTGGACGCCAGAAACGAGGGGCCTTTCGTGATCGCCAGCGTCTCAGCGCTATGCACTATTTCACCTGGCCCGCACTCCAACGTCTGGCTCATTGTGTTGGTCTGCGTCTCTCTGATCTGGATCAGTTGCGGGTGGCGCGTGGTGATATCACACCCCAGCGCCAACGCTGGCGGCTGATCGAAGCGTGCTTGCCGGCTAGCTGGCAGCCGGCCCTGCGTCAGCGAGCCTATCTCATCTATCGTACCGCCTGGCAAGCTACCTGGCGCGTGGCTCTGATCAAGGTCTGACCAGAGCAGGCTATGACCAGTTCGAATCGCTCATCCCGCCTGGGGCAACAGGTAGCCCACGCCGCCATGTGGAATACGCTGCTGGCGCCGCTCAAGACCGTCACCGAACTGTTTGCCAATCTCGTTATTCTCAACACCCTGACCCTGCCGCAGGTCGGGCTGTTGCGCGTTGTTACCTCTGCTGCGGCCACGCTGGGCGTCTGGGGTGACCTGGGCATTGACCGTGCGTTGCCGCGTTTTATTCCCGAACTGGAGCAGGATCATGGGCGTGCTGCGGTAGGGCGCTTTATGCTGCTGATCTATGTGGTGAAGATTGCCCTGCTGCTAGTGCTCAGCGTAGTCACGCTCTTTCTTGCCGACGCCTTTATTGCCTATCTGCTCGAAAGCGTTCAGAATCTCTCCGACCGCATCGACTTGCTGGCCCGCCACGAAGTCCAACAAGAGATACAGAACCTGGCGTCATGGCTTATCTTCACGGTTCTGATTCTGGTGGCACTGGGCAGTTTTTTCGATGGGCTTATGGCCTTTCTCATCAGCTACTTTCGCCAACGTGCGTGGAACCTGATTGGTATGGTCGGTGATGTGCTGCAACCCACGACTGCTGCCTTTCTGGTGTTGTCGGGCTATGGTGTGGCCGGTGTGCTTGTAGCTCTGGTGATTACGCCCCTGGTCAGTGTTGCGCTGGCTGGTTGGCAGGTGCTGCGTAGCCTCCGTAGGGTCGATACTCCTGTTTTCGCGGATCAGCCAGTATCTACGGCGCTGCCACCGCGCCTCTGGCGACGTTTTGGTGTCTATACCGCTATTTCGCATGTGATGAACCTGAGCGACTACATCATCAGTTGGCAGTTTGCCATTCTGCTCTTTAATGATCTAGCCCTTGCTGCTATCTATAGCGTGGGCACGGCGATGGTACGCATGGCCCTGGGGTTGCTCTACCGCCCGCTGGTTGGGGTGCAGGTGCCGCTCTTTACCCGTGTGCGTGGCGGTGATGCTAACTTGCCGCAGACGTTTGCCGCTATTGGGCGCTTACTGGCGCTCATTTTGCTGCCCGGTGGGGTGGGTCTGATGCTGCTTGCCCGTGAGATTATTCTGATCCAATACCCCCAGTTTGTTGATGCGGCCTTGATGGTCGTATTACTCACACCGGCCCTCTTTCTGGAGACGTTTTTGAGCAGTTCGCAGATTATTCTGCAGGTGTATGAGCGCTATCGACTGTTGCTCTTCTCTCGTGCCGCAACGCTACTGGTGCTGCCGCTGATGCTCTGGGCTGTGCCTACCTATGGTTTGGTTGGGGCCGCTTTGAGTGTTGGCGGTGGTCGTGTGGTGGTTGGTCTGCTTGCTGCTGTGCTGGCCTGGCGCACCTTTGATCTGGCGTATTCATGGGCCTTTTTTGGGCGGGTCGGTCTCGCGGCCCTGGTTATGGGGCTGGTGGTCTGGCTGCTCAAACCCTGGTTCGGCCTATCCACAATCGGCAGTGAAGTAACCGAACGGTTGCTCGCAGTTATCCCGCTGCTGGTGCTCATTGCGGTAAGTATAGTGGTGTTTGGGGTGACATTGCGTTTGCTGGGCGGCTTAGAGCCTGGGGATCGCGAGTGGATCCGTGAGAGCCGGCTGCCATTGCGCCACTGGATGACGCGTTTTCTCTGAGCGCAGACATCTGTTTTTGCCGAACCTGACGCATTCGGCGTAGCACGCTGCGCCGCTGCGGATGGCGGTGATGCTATGGCACAAGGTAATCTGGTATCAACCTGCTGACCCGCTGGTGCTTTCTGTTCAAAGCGCACAACATGTGGTACACTATGCCCTATGAACATACCAGAACTCCCGTACACGCCTAGAGCACGCAAAATACTCGATGTTGCCCTACGTGAAGCAACCCTGCGTCCCACCAATAGCGTCAACCCCGATCATCTGCTGCTTGCCCTGCTGCAGGTACGCAAGCACTATGCTGTTACCGTGTTAGAGGCCATGGGCGTTGATATCAATCATCTCTACGAGTCGCTTACCATTCAATTGCCACCATCAGGGACATCCGCTCAGTCATTTCCGCCCCTGGGCGAAGACCTGGAACGGGTGTTGCGTTATGCGCTGAAAGAGGCCACGCATCTTGGCGATACCCAGATCGATGCCCATCATCTGTTGCTGGGGTTGCTGTACGAAGAGCAGGGCCGTGCCGCTACCATGTTGCAGTCGGCCGGCCTGACGCTTTACGATGTGCGCCAGCAGGTGCTGGCCCAGGAAAAACCGGCCAAACGGCAGCAACGCCAATCGGGGCAGCTACCACTGCCCAGCCCATACTTTTTTGTGCCTCTGGGTGCAATGATTATCAGTGGCATCCTGCTCTGGATGGGGATGGATTCTGCATGGATGCGTCCGCTGGTGATGATCTTTGTGATTGGCGGGTGGATTACATCGCTCTGTATTCACGAGTTTGGGCATGCTCTGACGGCCTATCTGGGTGGCGATCAATCGGTGCGTGATGCTGGCTATCTCACCTTGAATCCGTTGCGCTATACCCACCCTGTTTTGAGCATTTTGCTGCCGCTGCTCTTTCTCTTTATGGGTGGCATTGGTCTGCCCGGTGGTGCGGTGTATATTAACCCGTATGCCCTGAAAAACGACCTCTGGCGCAGCTTTGTATCAGCTGCTGGCCCATTGGGCACTATTCTGTTTACTATCTGTATTGTCTGGCCCTTTTTTCTCGATTGGACCGCTTTTGCTACCGAAGCCAATATTGGTTTCTGGTCTGCGCTGGCCTTTCTGTGCTTTTTGCAGGTTACGGCACTCTTTTTTAACCTGATCCCCTTGCCGCCGCTCGATGGTTTTGGCATTGTTGCCCCGTGGTTGCCCGAAACCATTCGCATGCAGGCGTATCGTTTTGGCAATGTGATCTTGCTGTTGCTCATTTTTCTGCTCTGGCAGGGTGGCCCAGTTACCGATGCCTTCTGGACTGAGATTATCCGTGTGGTTGATTTGCTCAATATTCCACTTCCGCTCGTTGGCGTAGCCATGGACTACTTCCGTATCTTTTAAGCCCATCGGATGGGCACCAGACCGAGCCGTTGGCGGATTGTCAGCCTGTTCTTATGTTCCCTGAATATGCGTAGCGGCGCAACATACTGCGCCGCTACGGATGTTTGTGATAAGATGGCAACGCAACAGACTATCGCGTATCAATCGGTCCATTCCTCCGGCGGTACATCATCCAGCGAAGCGACCGAGCGAGAAAACGCCTCAGCATGGTCATGTTCGGTAGCACCGCACAAACGCAGCAGTTGCTCGACCAACTCCCATGCCTGATGTTCAACCCATACCATCGCTTCATTGGCGGTTAAGAACAGCGGGCTTTCATGGGCAACCGCCATTTCAATCGTCGTGCTTGCCTGGGACTCGTCGTCGTGCTGGAGCGGATAGGCCACGCACAAACTGGCTCGGTATCCCGTGTCGCTCAAGCGTACTAGCCCCGATTTGCCGCCGTTTTTATGTGACCAGGCGACCCACACATCATCTTCTGGCTGGTCACCCGCCCGTCGCTCCCATGTCCATTGGGGTTTGCTTTCTATCGACTCAATAAACTGCTCAAAGATATTTGATTGCATTGTTTTCACTTTCTGCTTCACATCGGTCGTATCAGTTCGGCTTGCACTCATCCTACCATACGATAGCCGGAAGGAGAATCATACTACCACGTTAGTTGGCTGAGAAAAAAATGAGAAAGCTGTCAGAAATCTCTCCAGCATACCGGTTGGGTAAATCTTGTGTGAGCCTGTCGTTCATGCGAGTATGAGACGTTCATTTCGTACCCGACAACGTTCCCGCACAAGCCATCACCGAGCACCCGGCGCGGTCGTTCCGCCGCTCCAACCTTTGGCGGGCCAACGCTCAAAGCGGGCCAACGCCCGGCGCGGTCGCCAGAGCCGCAGCCTGCGTCGTTCGCTGGTGCTGGCGGTGGCTGGGGCAACCCTGTCGCTGCTGCTGCTGCTGAGCTGGAAAGCCTGGCACAGCTATCAGTTGGCCCAGTCCATTTCCTTTGATCTGCAGACGCTTGAGACGCTGGTGGCACAGCCGACCACGCTTGATGGTATGACGCTCGATACCATCGATCTGTTGCTGAGCCGTATGGCAACGCAGTCGCAGGCGCTGCAACACGAGGCGGCGCCGTTTCTGTGGGTGATGGGCGGATTGGGCTGGTTGCCCGCCTATGGCGCGGATCTGGCAGCCGTGCCGCCCCTGCTCGATACGGCCAGCAGTCTGGCGCAGGCGCTGGATAACGCCGCGCCCCTGGCCCTGACGCTGCTTACGGCTCAGCAGCAGATAGGCGGCTTCGACCCGTCGCTCATTGATCAGCTGGTGGCGGCGCGTTCGCGGCTGGTTCAGGCCCAGCGAGCGGTTACCCAGGCGCAGGTCACCTGGCAGCGTATCGAGGGTACCCAGCTATCAGACTGGCTGCAACCGCGGCTTCAGCGCATCGAGACGCTCTTGCCCGTGCTCGATACAGCGATCAACACGGCCCTGGTGGCCAGTGATACGGCGGTGGCACTGCAACCGCTGCTGCGTGAACCGGCCCTGGACGGCCAGGCGATGAGCAGTATGCTCACCGAACGCCTGGGGACGGCCCGGCCACAGCTTGCGGCTGCCCAGCAGCAGCTCACGCGGTGATCGCCCAATGGCAGGCCATCGACCTGACCGCGCTACCGCCGACGCTCCAGCAGCAGAGCGAGCACCTGCTGCCCATGCTCACCTTTGCCCGCGATAGCCTGGACCTTGCGCTCGTACTGCCCGATATGCTTGGCGTCAGCGAGCGGCGCGACTACCTCTTTATTGCGCAGAACGAGGACGAACGCCGTGCCACCGGTGGCTTTATCAGTGCGGTTGGTACGATGAGCTTTGAGCAGGGTCAACTCACGGCGCTGACGGTTGATCATACCGATGTGTTTACGGGTGGGCCGTATCCGCCGCCGCCGCTGCCATTTCAACGCTATATGGGTATTCAGCTCTGGGTTTTTCGCGATGGCAACTGGTCGCCGGATGTTCCAACCGCTGCCCGCACGCTGTTGCAGCTCTATCAGATTGAGCATGGCACGCGACCGTCCCATCTGCTGGCATTCAATCAGACGGCGTTGCGACTGCTGTTGCAGGCGACTGGTCCGGTTGTGGTAGAAGGGCAGAGTACACCCGTGTCGGCGACAACCCTGTCGGCGTATATCCGCACCGAATATGACCGCAGCATCGAGACGGGAGTCCATCGTAAAGCATTTCTTGGCCCACTGCTGCAAGCAATTATCGCGCGGATCCAGCACGAGAGCGCCAGTATCGATCTGCTGACGCTAGCGACCGCGCTGAAGCAGGCGCTGGATGAGCGCCATCTGCTCTTGTATACGCCAGACCGTGACGCTGCCCGTGCTCTTGCCAACCTTGGTTGGGATGGTGCCGTGCACCCCGGTGATCAGGACTTTCTGCTGCTGGTGGATTCGAATATGGGCTATAGCAAAGCCAATGTCTATATCGATCAGGCCATCACCTACACGGTGGATCTGCGCAACCCGACGATGCCGACTGCGATGCTGGCGATCCAGCATCACCATACGCTTGCCAGTGCTACGCCGCAGTTCTGCCCGCACTGGTCCGAGCAGCCGCTGCCCGCTGATATGCCATCACGCTATGCGGCCTTGACCGACCGTTGTTATTGGAACGCGTTGCGGGTTTTCACGCCACCGGGCAGCACCTTGATTGATGCGACCAGTCAACCGCCAGCGGGGAGCTGGGGTCTGCCTGATTTGGATGATGGCGTGGTGACGAGTGCTGCTGGTGAGCGAGCAACGCAGGTCTTTGCGACGTTTCTGGTGGTGCCGCCGGGCGGTGTGCGCGAAACGGTGCTGCGTTATCAGCTGCCAGCGGGTGTGCTGCGGGCGCAGGCTGATGGGTGGCACTATCAACTGAAACTGCAGAAGCAGGCCGGCCAGGAAGCGATACCGGTCCAGGTGGAGGTGCTCTTGCCGGCAACGGCGCAGGTGCTGGATACGGGTGGTTTGGGCGCGGTGAAAGACGGCAACCAGCTGCAAGGCACCCTGCAACTGAACCACGATCAGACACTGGACGTCAGCTTTCGTTGAGTATAGCTCACTCTTCCGATGTGACCAGGCCCATGCGAATGGCATAGCGCACCAGGCCCACAATATCGTGAATGCCCAGCCGTTCCATCAGCTGTGCGCGGTGGGTTTCTACGGTTTTGACGCTGATCGTCAGCGTCTGGGCAATATCCTGGGTCGTGTGGCCTTCGGCAATGAGCTGGAGCACTTCGCGCTGGCGGGGCGTCAGCCGTTCGAGCGAACTCGGTTCGCCACCAACCCGCCGCACATAGTCGGCCACGACATGCTTGGAGACGGCCGGGCTAAGATAGGTTTCGCCACGTGCCACCGCCCGGATCGCCAGCTCCAGTTCTGCGGTGCCGGCGTCCTTCAGCAAATAGCCCACCGCCCCAGCTCGCAACGCTTGCAGCACATACTCTTCACTGGCATGCATTGAGAGCATAATAATGCGCACGTTGGGGAAGTCACGGGTTGCCCGTGCGGTGGCATCCAGCCCATTCAGGCCCGACATGGCAATATCCATAAAGACGACATCAGGTTCATCAGATTCGATTAAACGCAATGCCTCACGACCATCACCCGCTTCGGCGATTACTTCAATGCCTTCAATATCGCGGAGCAATGCACGAAAGCCGGCTCGTACCAGGGTATGATCTTCAGTGAGAAGAATACGAATGGGTTTTGTCATAGAAGTTCGCGCTGCTACTTTCTACGTGTTCAGATGTACTCGAACGTACGCCTTACTCACTTCTGAAATTCCTGATTCATCCTGCACTGCGCTCTCAAGCGAGCGTCTTACACGCAGTCCACAGGCGCGTTTTACGTCCCGACGTAGCCACTACCGGGGACGGTTGGTTTAGGCGGCACCAACAAGCCATCGTCCTTCGTCTCGAATATTCCGGGCCGCGTTTCCATCCCGATCGAGCATCGTGCCGCAGCCTGGACATGTCCACACTCGATCTGCCAGCGTCAAGGCGTAGTTGATGTGCCCACACTCGTTGCAC
>JAAURD010000276.1 GCA_012034075.1 Chloroflexaceae bacterium
GCCCAGCGTGTGCTGGAGACCAGCCACCCACCAACCTACTACATCCCGCCCGATGATGTCCAGATGGCCTATCTCAGCCAGACACCACAACGCTCGTTCTGCGAGTGGAAAGGCCAGGCCACCTATTACACGCTCACCGTCAACGGCGTTCAATCGTTCAATGCCGGCTGGTCTTACGATAACCCCACACCAGGGTTTCTTGCCATTGCCGGTTACATCACCTTTTACGCCAGCAAAGTCGATGCCTGCTTTGTTGGTGACGAGCAAGTACAGGCCCAGTCTGGCGACTTTTACGGCGGCTGGATAACATCCGAGATTGTTGGGCCATTTAAGGGTGGCGCTGGTACGTTTGGTTGGTAGCAGCTATCCCATCAGTGATTTAACCATTTTGACATAACGCCTAGATACGGTAGTCACTTGCTCAGGCGCCGACCAGGTGTTACCATCCCAAGTACTGGTGAAAATGTGTGCGAGGTCCTCGCTGGTGCCAGATACAACCTGGGTAAACGCGATAGTCGTCTCGTCTTCGCCGCTCCCAACAGCCACATCAAAAACACCTGGCAGACCAGCGAGCGCGATTTCAGGCGTACTCCAGCCATCCTCATAAGTAGCAACTATAATGTCATCCGGGCTTGCTGCATCTCCCAGCAGTTTGCCATCAGCATTGCGTCGCCAGACCGCCCAGAGTTCACCCTGCTGCTGCTTGCTTATACGGGGCACCATATCAATCGCGTCATTGCTTGTCAGCAAAGTTATAGGCGACCAGCTATCGGTCGCTACATCGTAGGTTGCGGTTGCTATCTCCAGATTCGCGCCAATGTCATCGCTCCAGGTAGCATCATCCGGTGCTGGTTCACCCAGGCGATGCCAGACCGCAACGGCGGTGTTCGCATCAACCCAGGCAATCTCAGGCGCATCATCGAGCAGCCGGTCGTTGGTTACCCTAGCCGGTGTGCTCCAATTGGCGCCATCCCAAAAGCTATAGAATATTTCATGGGCCTGTCCTGCTGGCTTCGCCGTATCTGGCTGCACCCAGAGCATGAGCGCAGTGCTGGTGGGTTGGTAGACAGCCATGGTCGTTTCGGGATACTGATATACACCGTTTATCAAGGTACCACCTGACACCTGTGCTATACCCGTCGATGCCGTATCGAATGACGTACTAGCCAAGATATGGTTCGCACCTGGACTGATAGCCAGCGCATTGGTATCTCCGCTATAATCGGCCCACTGCCAGCCACTATCCTCGAGATCTTCCCTTGCCGTCAGCAATTGCTGCAATGTAGGTGGATATGTCCAGGAAACCTGTCCCTTTGCCTCTCTCGTTGTCCAGAGCACGCGTATTTTCACGCCCGCTTCGCCCAGCAGGGTAATCGTATCGAATGTCCAGTCATTGTCGGGGGTAAAGAACCCGTTGATCGTGGTAGCCATTTTGGTACCACCACCCATATAGACATCAAACGACGCAAATGACAGGCCATTCCGATACCCGCCCTGTATCCCCAGGTCCCCCTCAAGTTTGAGATCTTCTGTTTGGAAATAGTCTACCGTTGCGTCATCTACAAAGGTCGCTGTGAGGTTGAGATCGACGCTGCCTTTGCCATCCAGATAGAATTCGCCCAGAAACCGCACTGCTTCCTCAATGCGAAGCACACCAACAATGGTGTCGACGGTTCGTCCGACAACCGGGTTAAAATAGGAAATCATAACAAACACGGGTTTGTTGTAAATATTTCCCTCTACTATGGCCTTTCCGCCCACCTGGCCTTGAAAATCACCGAGGACACACATATCGGTTACCGGCTCCTTGATGCTCCCGTACCCCTGAATGGCAATACTGGCTCCCATGAAGCTGAAACCATCCCCTTTGACCTCGCCTACGAGCTTTGCCTCAGACCCATCAGCACAGGTCAACGGGATGATTAAATCGCCCTGGAGTTTGAATTGTGTCTTCACCCCTGCATCGGTTGGCCCAAATGGATTTGCCACAATATTGAACGGACTGACCGGCAGTTCAAATCCTGTCTGAACCGAAGCATTACCTTTTACTTCATCCGGCGTCAGCACCGGCAGGGCTAGCAACCCGCCCTGTATCAAACCGACCATCCACACCGGCTGCGGGATGGCATAGACCTGGCGTACCACAGGTTCCGAGGCTTGCCCTTCGGCATTGTAGGCCGTGATCGTGATGGTGTTGATGCCGTCTTGCAGGTCACTGCCCATATCGTAGGTGTGCGAGACGGTTTCTCCCGATGCGGACACTTCACTGCTTTGCTCGTTCAGTTGGAAGGTGACATTGCCCGGCTCGGCATTGTTCCAGTTGACTTTCACCTCTATCGGGTTCGATGCAGGAATGCCCGCCAGGTAGCGGGTGTTGTCATCGAGACGGTATTTCGGATCGACCTCTACAATCTCCGGGTCGCCTGCGGGTTCCGGGGTTGGAGAGGGAGTAGGCGTAGGTCCTGGGTCAATGCTGAGACATGCCGATTCGCGCCGTTGAAATCTCCAGTTTGCCCTAGCATCAAGAAATTCCTCGAATTGCTCATCTACGTTTGTATTGAGGCAGTTTCGATTAAGGTCAAAGCTAGAGGGGAAACCGATCTTGATATTCATCAATTCGCGAGGAATATCACCGCTCAAGTAATTGTGGCTCAGATCAAGCATCCACAGATTGGTAAGGTTACCCAGTTCGGGCGGAATACTCCCGCTCAAATCACTGTAGCTCAGATCAAGCTCCCGCAGATTGGTAAGGTTGCCCAGTTCCGGCGGAATGCTCCCGCTCAAGTTATTGCTGCTCAGCAAAAGCCTCTCCAGGTTGTAAGGTTATTTCGTGTTCTCCCTGTTTTACATTGCACATATGGATATTTCCTCTGTCGCTTGCACTGGCGAGGAACGTGCCACAAGGGCTGAACGCAACTTCACGGAGATAGCTTTCTCCTTGCTTCTGCAAGATCAGCGTGCAGTGACCCGTATGCGTACTCCATAGCCGAATAGTTTCATCGTAGCTGCCACTGGCCAGGGTATTGCCATCAGGACTGAATGCTAATGTTCGTATCTCATGGCTATGTCCCTGACATGTGGCAGAAAGATCGAGGGACTGGATATCACGTATCTGAATAACGTTCTCCCCAGTGGCAACGGCAAACGTGTGTCCATCTGGATGCACAGCAACTGCGGAGACAAAAGAGTCCAGATCGAGCGTGCTGCATTCACCAGTGTCCACGTTCCAAAGACGAACCGTTGAATCTCCACCACTTATCAGTATCCGGCCAGCATCCGCAAAAGATAACGCATAGACCTGTCCCCGATGCCCAGAAAAGTGACGGACACATTGTCCAGTCTGTATGTCCCAGAAGTAAATCGTCCTATCACTCCCGGCAGTCACAAGGTACTGCTCATCAGGACTGAATGTAACAGTGTGGGCATGAAGAGGAAGATGGAGAATCTGAACAAGGTTATGTCCTTGCCATACCCGCACTCCAAGATTGCTTGCTGTGACTGCTAACCAGGTCCCAGCAGAGCTGTATCGTACCCGATAAACCTGACCAAAGGTATCATTAAAGCTCAAATAAAAGAATTGAGAACGAACAAAGTGAATATTCTGTGCTTTAGTTCCTTGTAAGTACGCCTGCCACACGCTCAACCCGGAGAAGTCGTACCCGGTGAGATCGGCTTCCAGATGGATCAGCATATTCAGAATGTTGCCGGCGGCATAACCGCGAGTGGGCGTATGGTGCATCAGGATCATTCCTTTCTACGGGACGATAGTTTCATTCCATCAACGCATTGTACTCTGGCCTGGTCTCACCGCATGCGCTTGCGATCTGGGCATATCCCATGACACAAGACAGGCCTATGCACGGGTCAACAATACCCATGCTGGTTCCCTCCGATTATAGCATTGATCGACACCGGATTGTTAGCCACATGCGCTCACGGGCGGCAATTGGTCGTGCGGATGACAGAAATGGTGTAGGAATGGGGCATCGCAATCGGGCTGACGCTGGTCAGCTCTTTTGGGGTAGGCTAGCGCGGACGTTGGGAACGACCGAGATCGAGCGGCAGCTCAGGTGTTGTCACGTGACACACCGGGCAACCTGACCAGGTGGGGTTGTGGTGGCTCATCGAACGGTCGTTGACGCTCACCACGGCTGTGCGGCGGTGACCCTGCAGGCCGCCAGGAGCTGCGCACGACACGCGGGAAGCGTTGTGTGGTCATTCCTCACGCGTGACAGCACAACGCATAGGCGCAACCGCGCAGCAGGTGTTGTCCTGGGACAACACCTGCTACTTCAGCAATAGCGTGGTTATTCGGTTATACAGCTTGGTATGGGGAACGATGAGTACTTATTCGATCCCAGGACTTTCGCTCCTCCTGAAATCGAGCACAGTGAGAGGGTGACGATCAGACCGTACCTGATCGCCACCCATACGATTAGCGCCGCACCAGTGGGAGATATACCGTTTTTGGTCCTGCGTCTACAAAACGTACCTGGAAGCTTTGTGAGACGCTCCCGATAGTCACCGTAACCGTGGCAACACCGGGGGTATCTGGTGCTGTCAGAATGGCAACCGCCTCCCCATTCTCGTTGGTGGGAATGGTTACTGAACTGTTGGCAACCGCCTCTCCATTCTCGTTGAATGTTGGACCAGACTGGGCAAGACCCAGATGAGTTGTTGTGCTGTTCAGGGTGCCCAATGTAGTGTCAAAGACAATAGCAGTGCCAGAACCTTGATTCGGCACTGTTGCTGTGATGGACACAGTACTCACCCCATCGGCCGGAATCGGTGTGCTCTCAATCGACGAAAGATTAGCGATGGTAATGAGCAACGGTTCCGCAGTGAAATCCTGCCCAGACGCATGGGGTGGTACGCTCACCGAACGTGAAGCAGGTGCAAAGGTGTAGCCATCTTTTGATGGAGTAAGGGTGTAGTCGCCTGCTGCCAATCCACTGATCGTGTAGGTGCCATCGTTGCCCGTGGTCGCCGTGTTGCCTGCACCATCAGCGATAGTTACCCCGGCGACGCCGTCACCGCTATCATCGGTCACTTGCCCACTGATGCTAAACGTCGGCACTGAGCAATCCGCCGTGAAGTCTTGTCCTGAGACGTCTGCCGATGTGATCGTTACCGCTAACGATGGCGGAATGAACGAACAATCGGTCCTGGCTGCGGTAAGGGTGTAGTCGCCTGCTGCCAATCCACTGACCGTGTAGGTGCCATCGCTGCCCGTGGTCGCCGTGTTGCCTGCACCATCAGCGATAGTCACCCCGGCGACGCCGTCACCGCTATCATCGGTCACTTGCCCACTGATGCTAAACGTCGGCACCGAGCAATCCGCCGTGAAGTCTTGTCCTGAGACGTCTGCCGATGTGATCGTTACCGCTAACGATGGCGGAATGAACGAACAATCGGTCCTGGCTGCGGTAAGGGTGTAGTCGCCTGCTGCCAATCCAC
>JAAURD010000277.1 GCA_012034075.1 Chloroflexaceae bacterium
CTTTGTGGGCTGTTTCCGGACTCAGCATGGGAGAGCGGCGCATCAACCAGGAGCAGGACCCTGTGGCGCCAGGCACCGCGCCAGGTAGAGGCCGACAAGTATGCCGATTTTTATCAGCAGTCTCACACTCGATAGCGAAAAGCCGCTGCTGCATGTGCATCTCTCTACCGATGTCCCGCTGGACCTGCATGCGGTGCTGTTCATTCCCTCGCGCGCAACGTGGCTTGATTGAGCGCCGGGTTGAGGGCAAGATCAAGCTCTATTCGCGTAAGATTCTGATCCAGGAAGAGGCCAAGGACCTGCTGCCCAACTATTTGCGCTTCCTTGAAGGGGTCGTCGATAGCGAGGACCTGCCCTTGAATGTCTCGCGTGAGACAATCCAGAGCAACCAGGTGCTGCAACGCATCCGTCGCACGCTCACCACGCGCATGATCCGCGAGATCACCGACCTGGAGACCAAAGAACCCGAGACGTTTGCGACCTTCTGGGAGCAGTTTGGCGTGTTCATCAAAGAAGGGGTCGCCACCGATTTTGAGAGCCGCACCGATTTGCTCAAGCTGCTGCGCTTCTATACAACCAAATCCGAGGGCAAGCTCACCTCGCTGGCCGATTATAAACAGCGCATGCTCTCCGATCAGCAGGACATTTACTATGTGCTCGCCGGCAACCGCGAAGCCGCCGAACGTAGCCCGCACCTCGATCCATTGCGTGCCCGTGATATTGAAGTGCTGCTGTTGAGCGATATTATGGATAGCTTTATGCTCACCAGCCTGCGCGACTATGAAGGATCGAACCTGCGCAATATCGATGATGCCAACCTGGAACTGCCCGGTGAGGAAGCCGCAACCGAAAGCAGTATCAGCGATGAGGCATTTGAAGCGCTACGCTCACGCTTTACCGCTATTCTGGGCGACCGCGTGACCGATGTACAGGCATCTAAAGTGCTGCGTGATAGCCCATCGCGCCTGGTCTCCACCCAGGATGCCGCTATGCGTGAAATGAGTCGCATCCAGCATCTGCTGGGGCAGGAGAGCCAGCTTGAACCACGGGCGCTTGAACTCAACCGCGGGCATCCGCTGATAGCCAGCCTAGCCGAGCGGGTCACCCGCAATGCCGATGATCCGCTGGTGCTTGCCACCGCCGAGCAGCTGTATGACAATGCCTTGCTGCTTGAGGGGCTGCTCACCAACCCGGCGGCGATGGTACCCCGGATTGAGTCACTGCTGACGGCGGCAGTACAGAACGCGAGCGAAACGGATTAGGCCGTATGGCAACCACCGGAAACGGACTGCGCATAGATGGCACGATCCTGGGCCAGTCAACCATCAGCATGGTTGATGGCCCGGCCGGTCGGCTGATCTTCCGCGGCTATGAGCTGCACGATCTGGTCAGCTACGCCAGCTGGGAGGAGGTGCTCTATCTTTTGTGGTACGGTGCGTTGCCAACCCAGGCGCAGCTGGACGAGTTGCAGCAACATCTGGCGCGTGAGCGAGCACTCACCGCCGATGAGGTGGCCCTGCTGCGCTCATTGCCTGCGACAAACCATGGCATGGCCGGCCTCCAGGCAATTGTGTCGGCCATGGCTTACCGCTATGGCTCGGAGATGATGCATGCCGATACGATACGCGAATCGGGCCTGCGGTTGACTGCCCGTCTGCCAACCCTGCTGACTACCTGGATCCGCCTGCGTCAGGGGCTGGAGCCAGTCGAACCTGACCCGGCATTGGGCACCGCCGCCAATATGCTGCTCACGCTGTTGGGCGAACGCGCCGATGCCACCGCCGCGCATGTGCTGGACTCCTATATGGTGGTAACCGCCGAGAATGGCCTGAACATTTCGACCTTTGTGGCACGAGTCATCACCAGCACGCGCAATACGCTGGCAACAGCGATCAGTGCCGCCATTGGAACACTGGGTGGGGTCGTGCATGGCGGCGCCAATGAGCAGTCGATGCGAACGTTTCTGGCGATTGGGACGCCAGAGCAAGCCAGCGCCTATATTGAAGCACTCCAGACACGGAAAGAGCGACTGATGGGCGTAGGCCACCGGGTGTTTGAGGTTGAGGATCCGCGCCTGCGCCATATGCGCCGGCTCTCGCAAGAGCTGGCCGACCGACCGGTGGGCGATCCAACCAGCCATCAAATAGCAGCAGCGGTCGAAGCGATTGTGCAAGAGCATCCCTTTTTCCAGCAGCGTCGGCTCTATCCCAATGTGGAATTTTATAGTGCGCCGTTGCTCTACCAACTGGGTTTTCCGGTCGATTGTTTTACGGCGGTGTTTGCCTGTGCCCGCATGCCAGGATGGATTGCCCATATTATGGAACAGCTTGCCGATAACCAGCTGGTTCGACCAGAGATGGAGTATATTGGTCCGTTGAATCGACCATTTCAAGCAATTGCCGAACGATAGGTGCAAGTGATACCCGACATCTGCTGGATGTGATGTCGTGAGAAAGCGATGGTATGCCCTGTCAGATCGATGACATCAGCGTTGTCTTGCCCACGCTCAATGAGCAACGCAATATTGCGACCTTTCTCGCTTCGTTGCCACCAGCAGTCGAACTGGTGGTGGTTGACGCGAGTACTGATGGCACCGATCAGCTGATTATGGCATTGCGGCCCGAACGAACCAGGGTGATTCGTTCGACGGCAGGGTTGACTATGGCTCGGCAGATTGGCGCAGAAGCAGCACAGGGTCAGTGGCTCGTTTTCACCGATGCCGATGTCTGCTTTGAACCCGGTTACTTCGATTATCTCTGCCGTTCTATCAATGCCGATGCATTTTATGGGCCAAAATACGCAACCGTGGCTCACCCGATCTATAGTCGCTTGTTTATCGCCTGGCAAGTGAGCATTCACCGTCTGGGAACGGCGGCCTCGTCTGGTTCCAATATGGGCATGCACCGTGATGTGTTTGCGCAGCTGGGGGGCTTCCGTCTCGATTTACCAGTGAATGAGGATACCGAGTTAATGATGCGGGCACGCCGCCGTGGCTTTCGGGTCGATTATATCCATGGTCTGGCGGTCCGTTCCATCGATGATCGAAGATTACAACGCGGCGTGATCTTCAAAACCGTACATAGTGTGAGCCGTAATACCTTGCTGTTTGTAGATATGTACATCCCGATTCCCAGACGCTGGCTCAGTCACGACTGGGGGTATTGGAGTTTCAGCCATGCGCATCGCTCTGATTTGTGAAACCTTTTTGCCCAACGTCAACGGCGTGGTGATGACCATCTGCCGTATTCTGGAACATCTGCAATCGGAAGGCCACGAAACGCTGCTGTTAGCGCCACTCGACGCACCCGACAGCTATGCCGGTGCAGAGATTATCCACATGCCGGGGGTATCCTTTCCGCTCTATCCCGAACTCAAACTGACCCCACCACAGTTTGGGCTGACCGAGCATCTGCGGCGGTTTCAGCCGGATGTCGTGCATCTGGTGGGGCCAGCGCTCCTTGGTTCGATTGTGCCACATGTGGTACACAACCTGCGCGTACCGCTGATCTCGTCGTATCATACCAACTTTGGTAGCTACAGCCACTACTATGGGCTGGGGTTCTTTAAAAACCTGGTCAACTTTTATCTGCGCTGTGTGCATAACCAGACACGAATGACCCTCTGTCCATCCAAAGCAACGCTCCGCTGGTTGCGCTCGCAAGGCTTTCGACGACTGCGTGTCTGGGGCCGTGGCGTCGATACGGTCAAGTTCCATCCATCCTATCGCAGTCTGGCCTGGCGCGAGAGCATCGGCGCACAGCCAGATGATACGCTATTGGTGTATGTGGGGCGTATCGCCCGCGAGAAGCGGCTGGACTTACTAGTTGATGCCATACGCGGGATGGATGGCGTGCGCGTGGTGCTGGTCGGTGATGGACCCGCCCGCCCCGAACTACAACAGCGCATGGAAGGGCTGCCGGTGCATTTCACCGGCTATCTCAAGGGGCAAGACCTGGCAACCGCCTATGCCAGCGGCGATGTGTTTGTCTTCCCATCCGATACCGATACCTTTGGTCAGGTGATACAAGAGGCCATGGCATCGGGTCTGGCGGTTGTTACATCACGCAGCGGCGGCGGGCCCGACCTGGTGCGCGAAGGCATCAATGGCTATCTGTTTGAGCCGGGTGTGGCGAGTGATTGCGGGTACAGCTGCGGCGGTTGGTCAATCAGCCAGATGTCTGTACATCGATGGGCTATTCAGGACGTATCCATGCCGAAAAGCGCTCATGGCCCACAGTGATGGGCGAGCTGATGGGCTACTATCGCATGGTCGCCCGCAAACGCAGCAACCGCGCCATCGCAAGCTACGCCGAATAACGCATCTGCTTGTGGTTTGACCACGTTGATCGGTGGGGTTCAGATGGAGGGCAGGTTGGCCGACTGCCAACGTCAGCTGCAAGCAGACGCTACGTGTCAGAGCAAGCTTGTGACGGCCACAGAAGAACAAATGTTCATTTCTTCATGGAGATATATACAGAAAGGCAGCCCTATGGGCTGCCTGATGCCAAAAAACGTGGTGGGCGATGCTGGACTCGAACCAGTGACCTCATCCGTGTGAAGGATGCGCTCTAACCAACTGAGCTAATCGCCCGACCTATCCATAAAGTATAGCACAGATCCGGCGAGATTGCAATCACGTTGCGTTGAGTGCTATGCATAGCACACTGCTTGCAGTGATGCCATAACAGACATGATACGGGCATACCACAGCATCATATGCCTGACTCTTTTTCTACGTGATAACGCAACCCATAGGAGGATTGTCTACTATGAGCTTCTCAGGGTTTCCACCAGAGCCTGATAACCCCAGCCCAGGATCGCAACCAAACTGGAAACTGATTGCGGCCGGGGTCAGTGTCCTGGTTGGTCTTGTGTTGATCGGTTTTACCATGGTCAACGCCTTCAATCAACAGAACAACAATGTACCGCCAACAACGGTCGTCGTGAACGAATCACCCGAACCGCTGACGACGCCCACCCAGATTGCGCTGCTGGAAGCAACCCCATCGATGGTCGTGGTAACACCGACCATGGAGGTTATCGACGAACCGACCGATGCGGCGATAGCAGAACAGGATGCCCTTGCCACCGAGCAAGCGGCGCTCGCTGCGACCAGCGAAGCGGCATACCTGCCACCGCCAGAGGACGTGCCGACCGAGGTCATACCAACGGTTGCGGCAGAGCCAACGAGTCTCCCGCCGCTGCCCGGGTTTGAGGAACCATCGCCCACGCTGCCGGTGGATGAGGCTACCGCGACCAGTTCAACGCTACCCGAGGTGACCGATGAACCAACCGCAGCACAGGCAACTGATACCGCTACACCGGGTGTAAACAATACACCAAACAAACACGAGAACACCCCACGGTCACGCCCACCTCGGCTCGTCAGACCCAGGCTGAACTGGACGCTCAGCAGCAGAGCGAGAGCGA
>JAAURD010000278.1 GCA_012034075.1 Chloroflexaceae bacterium
TTATACCACATTCGGGTGATCACTGGTATGCGCTTTGATAGAGCGCGGAGTGCCCACTTTGGTAGGGGTATAGCGTGCTGTGCCATCCTACAAAGCAGACTGGGCGTCGTACCTCCGTCTGATACGTGCGTGCTTGGCGTGCGTCCGGACAACGTGCGGTCGTGCCGACCGCTGTGCGGCTACAAGCCGCACCTACGTGTTCTATCGATGAACGCCATTTGGTATAAGGGGTTGCGGTCGGGTGGCCCGTGCCCCAATCTCCGGGTCTCCGTGGTGCAATCCGCGCTTTAGCACTTCGCGAGGACGCGGCCTTCACCGCTGCGGCGGGTGATGTTGCAGGCGTCGAGGTGTTCGAGCAGCGCCAGTGCGTACTTGCGGCTGCTGCCAAAGCGGTCGCGGAATTGGCCCAGTTGAACGGAGCCATGCTCATTGATGGTAGCAATAACCCACTGAAGTAACTCCTCATAGGTTGCGGGCAAAAAGCAGACATCTGGACTAACGCGAATCAGCAGACCCTGATCGAGCGCCCAGGCGAGCAGTTCGGCGTCAAGTTCGGGCGGCGGCGGTGCATAGGGCTTCTGCGCCAGAGCGGCAAGCAAGTCATCGAGTTGCTGGCGCTGGTGCGGGTTCGGGGTGGGCGTATGATCAACCAGCCAGACGCTTGTTTCGTTGAGGGCCAGTAGCTGTTGCGTGGCGGCTTCGATGAAGACAGCGTTGGCAATGCGAGGGAAGAGCTTCAGACGCTGGCGTAACTCTTCGCGGGGCATGCCGCGCCGCAGCGGAAAACGCTGGTGATAGCGCTGCACGATAGGCACGAGCGCCTGTTGCAGGGCGTGCCAGCGTTCAGCCGTCACCAGCACCGTGTCGGCTTGCATGTCGCTTGACGGCTGTGCCAGCAGCAGCACGGATTGTTGCTGGCGTAACTCGGCCAGTCCCGCAGCAGCGAGCTGAGTATCCAGCACAGCGGCGGTGCAGAGGTCGGCCCAGGTGCATGGAGAGTTGGTGTTGAGCGCTTGCAACAGCAGTTCGGCCGGTGTACCGCGCTGGCGAATCTCCAGGGATGCAATGACATCATCGCGAAAGCGTCTGTGGCGGCGCGGTTGCGGATCGATAATCTGCCCGCCGCCCAGGGTCAGGCTGGGCGATGGTTGGCGCACAATAAAACGCTCACCGGCAATCACCATCAGCGGCTGTTCCAGACGAAGTTGCACCCAGCCGGTTTGGCCCGGCTCAAGCACATCGGCATCGAGCAGTGCTGCACGACAGCGCACTTCGGCGGCACCGACAAAGAGATCGAGTGCCATATTGTGTGTGACTGGTCGTTCTATGCGGGGTATCACGCGCAAAGAGACATCGATCAAACGCGTGGGCGTGATAGCACCTGGCAGGGTCAACAGATGGCCGCGCTCGATCTGATGATGTCTGATGCCTGACAGGTTCACAGCCACGCGGCTACCCGGATCTACCTGCTCCTGACGCGATTGATGCACCTGCAAGCCACGGATGCGTGCTTTGTGATCCCCCGGACCGACAAGCACCTCCTGACCGGTGTGCAGCGGGCCGCCCAGCAACGTACCAGTTACCACCGTGCCAAAGCCGTCGATGGGAAAAGAGCGATCAATCGGCAGACGGGGGATGCCCTGCTGCTGGCTGCGTGCAGGCAGTGTAGCGACAAGCTGGTCAAGCGCGGCGAGCAGTTCAGCCAGGCCATCGCCGGTGCGGGCCGATACAGCAACCCGGCAGAGCTGTGCAAACGTGGTATCGGTCAGCACCTGGTCCAAGTCATCATGCACCAGTGCAAGCCAGTCAGCATCCACCAGGTCGGTTTTGGTGAGCACGACCAGCCCATGTTCAATCCCTAGCAAATCCAAAATGGCGAGATGTTCCAGCGTCTGGGGCATCACCGATTCGTCGGCGGCGATGATCAGCAGGGCAGCATCGATACCGCCAACACCGGCGAGCATATTCTTGATAAAGCGTTCGTGGCCGGGTACATCGACCAGACTGATGGTTTGACCACTGGGAAGAGTGACCCAAGCGAAGCCCAGGTCGATAGTCATCTGACGTCGTTTTTCTTCCTCCCAGCGGTCTGGATCGATGCCGGTGAGGGCTTTCACCAGGGTCGATTTGCCATGATCGACATGCCCTGCCGTGCCGATAACATACATTGCACCCGCGCTATCGCAGCTCCCTAGCTGTCGGATTCGGTAATGGTAATGTTCTCAATCTTTTCGCCGGGCTGTCTGGCGGTCATTGGATCCCGCAATGGGATGTTGTTGACAATATCCTGCCCCTCAATCACTTCGCCGAAAATGGTGTATTGTTGGTTGAGCGATGGATAGGCCGCCGTGGTAATGAAGAACTGCGAACCAGCGCTATTGATATCATCGCCGCGACGGGCCATAGCCACAATACCGGGCCGATCAAACAGGATTTTGTCGGTAAATTCGGCGGGCACATTATAGCCGGGGCCACCAGTTCCATCACCTTTGGGGTCACCGCCCTGGGCCATAAAGTTGCGAATGACGCGGTGCCAGGTAAGGCCATTATAAAACCCATCGCGGGACAGGGTGACAAAGCTATTGACGGTCTGGGGCGCAATATCCGGCCGCAGACGGATAACGATATCGCCACGCGGGGTGGTAATCGTTGCGGTGTACTGTTTGTTCGGGTCAATGGTCATCGATGGCATGGCATCATACTCCTTTCGGGTTGTCTCTTCGGTATGCGCTTCGGGTTGAGCCGCCTCATCAGCAGGTACGGCTTCGGAATCGCTCTGCGATGAATCATGTGCGGCGGTATCGGTGATCGCGTCGGTTGAACCAACGGTTGGCACGGCTACCTGGTTGGAAGCGGCCTGATCGGATGACGCGGCCAGTTGCGGTTGGGCGCGGTTGGCAAGCATCACCCCTAACAGCACCAACACCACAATAACGGTGATAGCTGAGGCAATAGCGGGAAACGGGTTTGATGGTTGGATCGGTCCGCCGGGATCGGGTTTCGCATGACTCATAGGTGGTTCTTTGTCTGTTTCCTTGTTCTGCAATCTTGCTTCCTGCAAGGCATTGTACCATAGTTTTGTATCGGTGATGGGTGATGGGTCAGAGGTGATGAGTGCAACACGCTTCCCGCTTCCCGCTTCCCGCTTGCACGCCCGCCACAACTGCGCTATCATACACTGGGTAGGTGCGGCTTGCAGCCGCTCGCATAGTCCAATGGTTGCCTGATGTTGTGATAGGGATACGAGCATGAGCGATGATATTGAAGCACTCAAACGCCAGATAGCCGAGCTACAGGCCCAACTTGCCGCCCAGACACCACCGTCACCCACTGCCGACCGCGGCGCCACCACTGGCCCGGCCGCACTGCTAGAGGGCGTGCAGACGCTGCTGCAGCGCCTGGGGCAGGAACACGCCGCCTATCGTGATGCCCTGCTGCTAGAGTATCGCCTGGGTGAGAACATCCAGGCGTTGCAGCGCATCGGCGATACCGCCGAACGACGCGCCGAACGCACCGAAATCATCGATTCGCTCAATGCTATAACCCTGAAAGCCCTGCAATACTCCTTTGGCTCCTGCTCTGCCCAGCGTTGCCCGCCGATGCCATGCCTGCACCGGCGCTGCTGGATGCGGTTCAGCAGCGCTACCAGCAGTTTTTTCGCCGGCCGCGACAACATCACAGCCGGCGGCAACGTGACCCAGGCCAGCCGTGATATCGATCAGAGCACCCACTACCATCTCAGCCCGCCCGACCCCGCCGCTACCGAGCGCCAGCAAGCGCAGCAGCACGCCCTCCACCGCTATCTCGATTACACTTGCGGCCAGTGCAACGCGCTCGCCCTGGGCCAGCTTGATACCAGCGATGCCGCCCACCAGCGGGCCTTGCAGCTGGACCGTGTCTATATTGCCCTGCATACCACCACACAGATTGAGACCGGTGAGACCGACAAGCGCGGCCAGCGTGAGACCCGCCCGCTGACCGCACTGGAGACGCTGTGGCAACGCCAGCCCGCCCGCACCATGCTGCTGGGCGCACCGGGCAGCGGCAAGAGCACCTTTGTCAACCATCTGGCCTTTGTGCTGGGCCGCGCTGTGCGCCAGGCAACCAGCGCCCATGACCTGAGCCAGACCCTGCCGCGCTGGTCGCTTGGCCCGCTGCTGCCCATTCGCGTGATTCTGCGTGACCTGGCGGACTTTGCGCTGAGCCAGCCGCAGCAAACCAGGCTGGCCCTGCTGCATGCGTTTTTGGAGCACCAGCTGAGTGATCTGGATGCAACCGCCGCGTTGCCCCTGCTACACCAGGCGCTGCATGAGCAGAACGCCGTGCTGCTCTTTGATGGCCTGGATGAAGTGGTCGGTCAGCCGGTGCTGCGCCCGGTGACCGAGTGCATCACCGCTGCGGCCCATGCCTACCCCCACAGCCCGGTCCTCGTTACCTGCCGCGTGCTCGACTATGAGCGCGAACCGGCCCGCCAGCTGCCCGGATTTGCCACCTACACCCTGGCTGGTCTGGATAATGACCAGATTGAAACTTTTGTGCAGCACTGGTATGCCGAACTGGCCGCCAGCGGTCGGCGTGACCCGGCCCATGCCCGTGATGATGCCAGCCGCCTGCAAGCGGGGATTGCCGCCCGCCCGGAGTTGCGGGACCTGGCGCCCTCGCCCATGCTGCTCACCGTGATGGCTCTGGTCCATGCCAGCATCGGACGATTGCCCGATGCCGAGGCCCTGCTCTATCATGAGTGCATCGAGGTGCTGCTCTTGCGCTGGCGCCAGCGCGGCAATCAGCCGGATGTGCTGGCGCAATTGGCGCTGCCGGCCCTGCGTGCCAGCGACCTGCTGGTGCTGATGGCCCGTCTGGGCTGGAGCGCCCATGAGCAGGCCGATCCGGGCGAGGCCGCTGGTGGCAGCGGCAGTACCGACCTGAGCAAACACCAGGTGATTGGCACGCTGGCCGAGGGCTTTGCCACTTACGATAGCAGCCGTGCGTATGCGCTGGCCGAACAGCTCTTTGCGCTGCTGGAGCAGGGCAATGGTCTGCTGCTGCAACGCGGGCCAGACCAGTATGCCTTTCCCCATCGCACCTTTCAGGAGTTTCTGGCCGGCTACCATCTGAAGCGTCAGAAGCACTACCACAAGCTCTCGCTGGAACGGGCCGAACAACCCCACTGGCAAAAAGCGCTGCTGCTGATGGTCGGCCATCAGGTGCTCAATGATGGTGAACTGGAGAAACCGCTGGACCTGGCCGCAAAGCTGCTGGCCGGTCGCGCTACCAGCCAGGTGCTGGCTGGCGAGCTGCTGCTGATTATCGGTCGCGAACGGGCGAGCAGCTACGATGAGGCATTTGATAGCCCAACCGAATGGTCTCTGGCCGGCGCATACGCAAGCTAGTTGCTCCAGATTGCGACCCGCGGCAGGCGCC
>JAAURD010000031.1 GCA_012034075.1 Chloroflexaceae bacterium
GGTGATAATCCCAAAGCGTGAAACCTGAAGACCACTGGCCTGGGCCAGGTCGGTATTGGGGATGACGCCGACGGCGAGGACAACAAAATCGGCGGGCAATTCACGCTTATCGTCCAGGACAACGCCACAGACATGGCCCTGCTGCTGCTGAAACTCAACGACGCGGGCGCTGGTTGCGAGCACAATGCCATTGCTGGTCAGGTCCTGCTCCACATCGGTGATCAATTCCGGGTCAACCGTCATTGCGACCACATGCGGCAGCATCTCCACAATCGTTACATCCAGGCCGAGTTGACGCAGCACGACGGCTACTTCCACGCCAATATAGCCACCACCAACCACTACAACCCGGCGGTGTTGCTGGCTGGCTTCACGAATACGAGCCATATCGTCACGCGAACGCACCGGGATGATGCCATCAGCATCGATCCCAGGGATCGATGGAACGAGGGGCCGGGCGCCGGTTGCAAGCACCAACTGGTCATAGGTATACTCACCCGATTGACGGGTAAAGACTCGCTTTTGCACAGGTTCAATCCGCTCAACCGTGTCAATCACCAACTGAGCGCCGGCGTTGGTAACGAGCGTATTGGGGATACAGTATTTTTCGAGCGGTTTGGCTGGATTGATGCCATACGGGATGGCACAGCGGTTTGCATTGATCTCTTCGTCTTTGATCAGCGTAATCGTTGTTTGCTGCTGGCCGGCCTGACGGATAGCATGAACTACCGACCTCCGGCCGGACCACCGCCAATAATCAGCACATCGTTGTGTTCGGTCATGACCTCCTCCTGGTCTGCTCTCATCAATGAATCTATCAGCCGCTTGCTCTATCGTATTGTTTTGGGTCACAATCCCGATACAAGGATGCCTGGCGGACTAATGTTCATCTTCCCGCTGGCCCATCTGGCGATCCAGAATCAGCAGCGACCATGCTCGATTTTCGGCCATTTTGACGGTTTCGAGCACCTGACCCACGTTCTTTTCTTCTTCCACCTGTTCTTCGATAAACCAGTGGAGCATCACCTGCGTAGGATAGTCGTTATCTTCAACTGCCATTTGATAGATTCGGTTGATCAGGCCGGTGACCTTCTGCTCATGTTCGAGTGCTTTTTGAAAGACTTCTTCGGCCGATGCAAAATCAACCGGCGGCTGTGGCAAGGCTTGCAGGCTCACCTTTGCATTGCGATCCAGAATGAAGTCGAAAAACTTCATCGCATGTTTCATCTCTTCTTCGCTCTGGACACGCATCCAGCGGGCAAAACCGGGCAGGTTCTGGGTGTCAAAATAGGCTGCCATAGAAAGATAGACAAATGACGCATGGAATTCGTAGGCAATTTGCTCATTCAGCGCCTGATGAACACGTTGACTGATCATATCGCTCCTCTGTGGGTATTTCAATGCACGTAGTACCAAAAAAAGGGCTGCATGCGCCATTTTTCACGTTGCCAGACATTGGTATGTGTGATGCACACGCAACAAGCCCCTTCACTTCGATTATAGCAGATTCGTTGATGCTTGACAACGCCACCAAACAGATGCTTGACAGGTCTTTACAAACCATTGTATGCTGTCATATAAGACAGCATATGATGAAATGGGAGTGTTCACACATTGATCTCCATTATCACTACCCAGAACATCTGTACTACCAAGACACCTGGTCTTGCGCTTGTTCCCGAACATGTTCGTCGGGATGCGAGCGAAGACCATCAGATGAAACGAAATCAGCAACAGCGGAACTGCCGACGAGGTCGTCGGCAAACCTGGGTCATCTCCAAAGAAGGGAACGTATGTTATGACAAAGTATACCTTTATGGTATGTCCACACGACACCATTCACAATCCAGAACGTTGGTACGAACTTGAACGGTATTTCATCGCCAGGCTCGGAACGGAAGTGCTATTTGAAATGGCTATCGACTTTCTTGATTTTCAGGAAAATGTGCCAAAGGCTGATATTGTATACACCAATCCGTCGGATCGCATCAGTATTTTAAAAGCCCATGGGTATGTACCAGTTGCCCGTCCGATGAACACGTATGATGAAGTGGTGCTGGTTGCTAGTACCGAAGTGGCTAATCCATCGATCAATTCACTGCAGGGCGCCGAGATAGCCACGGTCACCAGTCTTATCCCAACCCATCTGTCATTCGATTTGCTTCATCGGCAGGGGATTAAAGCCGGCGCTTTGCACCACAAAGAATCATGGCAGGCAGTGATTAGTAGTGTCTGGAACCACGAAGTTGAATTTGGTTTCGTTTATAAAGACACCTACGATCACCTTTCTGACCATGGCAAGAGCCTGATTAACATGTTCTATGTGTCGGATGAACGCAAAGCCTTCCATACCCTCGAGATCAGTCCACGTCTGGCAGATCGGAAGAGCGAAATAGAGCAGTTGTTGTTGGGTATGGACGCTGATGCAGCGGGGCAGACCCTGTTGCAAACACTGGATATTGAGAAGTGGCTGCCAGTAACGGATGAAGAGATGGGCATTATGGAACAACTGATGAGCATTGAACTCACATAGGCTCTTTGTAGGCATGGTGACATGCTGTCTTACTGATGCATTGCGATGATCTAAAACAACCCCTTTACGCATTCGGTAACGCCAGTCTGTTTTCTGCTGATCAAAAAGCTATGGTACTATGAACCGTATTGGTGCTGGCTCCCGTGGTATCGCTACAAGTCGATCAGGCGATACCACGAAGACCAGCACCCTACCCATGAACACGGTCTTGCCGATTCACGGGTTCTGCTGGATGGAACATTGAAACAATAAGGAACACAAAAGGAGCAGAGCGTATGAAATACCCCTGGCTTATGGTTCTCATCGTGCTAACCCTTCTTATCGGCATTGCCCCGGCGCAGGCCGAAATTGTCCCTATCGACTATTTTGAACTGGAAGACACCCCGGTCACATTGCTGGATGAGGCCGAAATAGAGAAAATTGTCCAACTGCAGCAAGGTACGGTTCAACCGCAACTCATTAGTGCCATCAGCCCAGATGATACAACCGTGCTGATGGCGACCTTTTTACCGACTGGCGAAGTAACCATTGAGTTTCTCAATATTACCGACGGCTCAAGAACCGTGCTAAACAATACGCCCTTGCTCGAACTGGTAAACCATTTTCGCGTGATATCTGAACCATGGTGGAGTAGTGATACCATTTTAAGTTTTCTGGCCATCAACGAGGACGAGCAGTTTATCCGTATCGCGGTTGATCACACAACCCTTGATGCTGCCGTGGCGGAGACATTTGCCACATTGCCCGAATCAGCATATATTGTAAGTGCTTCCCCCCGTGGAACGCATGTCTTGCTTGAAGTCTATCAAGAACAGATTTTTGATGATGTCCCCGATGGTCTTGCCAGAACGGGCGATATTACCATTCAAACCCGTCCCGATACGATCAACTGGCAATCATCATATACCCCCGACTGGCTCACCCTGCCTCCACTGATGCCTGGGAAGATCGATCCAAATACGGTTCGGGTGAACAGTGAAGAAGTAAATCTTTCGATCATGGATGTACGCAGTGGTCAGATCGTACCAATGACGACATTAACGCCGGGTACAAGTGTCAGCAGTTTCTCCTGGGCGCCGGATGGTACGCAAGTGGCGATGATCCGCACCAGCGATATCAATGTTTGGCGTGGGCAAGAATCAGTGGCGGCCCTGGTCGTTCGTGATGCCATGGGCAAACTTCCACCGGCAGATAACCCGTTCCTGCAAGGCAACGTGCTGGAGGTATTTGATATTGCGAGTGGCGAAGCTCGGATCGCTCAGACGTATGCACGGGATGGCAATGGAGATGAGTTTGTGGACATGGCCTGGAGTCCAGATGGACAGATGTTGATGGTCCATATGGCAAGACCGGGCGTTATCCAGGGGCGAACATACCCAACCTACATTTATGCTGAGAGTGGCTATTTTCGTCTCTATACCAACAATTTAGAGCAAATCGGGAGCATTGAAGCGCCAGAACTGCAATCGATCATCAGCGAAGCACAGTTTGTGTCTGAGAGTGAAGTTCTCTTTACGACACTCCTGGGAATGACCCAGCGCATTTACTATCATCATATGGGTTCTGGTGAGTTTCGGCAGATATCAGAGCACGATGGGATGTACTTACAACTCCACGCGACATCTAATAAGGCCCAACAGGTCATCTTTTTCCACTCATCGTTCTATGAACCGGGGGAAATCTTCCGTCTCAACTGGGATAGTTCGGGGTGGGCTGCGCTGACCTACTACAACACGCCATTGCAAGAGCTGAACCAGATACAGGTTCACGAGATGGCCTTTCCGCTGGCGAATGGTGCGGTACGCTACGCTCAGCTGATCCAGCCAGCGGGTGCGCCCTTCCCACCCCAGAATGAGCCGATGGTGCTCTGGCAACAGGGTGGACCGGGCGGCCCGATGTTGAGCCAGTGGACGGCGTTTGTTGAAGCACCGTTTAATCTTTTGCCCAACTTTGGCATTTCGGTGTTGGTATTGCCGTTGCAAGGTCGGCCGGGGTGGGGTCCCGCACTCTACAACGAATTGGCGGACAACCGCAACTTTGGTCAGGTCGATATTGACGAGGCAGCGGACGTGGTACGCCAGATGATTGCAAACGGGTATACGTCATCGGATCGTATTGGCATCAGTGGTTGTTCCTATGGCGGCTATTTTACCAGCCAGAGCATTGTGCGTCATCCTGACCTGTATGCTGCGGCCAATACCCAGTGTTCCCTGCTCGACCTGATTACGGAATGGAATGTTGGGTTTTCGTGGTTTATTGGCTACTTGATGGGCAGCACGCCAACCCTGGAAACGGATGAGTATCTGCAAGATTCACCGGGCTTTCTGGCGGCGAATATCCGCACGCCGCTGTTGATTTTCCATGGCAGCGATGATTTTCTGCCGGTGTCTACGGCCGAAAACTTCCATGAAGATGTTGCGGCAACGGGTACACCGGTGCGTATGCTGAGATTCATGGGCGCAGGTCATGGGATTACCGATTTTCCGGAGTATGAGCTGGTTGCTGCGCAGGAGCAAATTGTCTGGTTCCGCCGTTATCTGGCGGGCCTCGGCGGCCAGAATGCCCCCGAAGGGCCACAGGCAGCACCACCAGCGATGCAAGCGCCGGTCAATGATCCTGAAGACGTGCTGGGACGTATGAACGGGCTGAGTCGTTCGGTCTCCGATCTCTTCCAGTCGTTCCAGCAAAACCGCTAACCGCTGACTTTCCGTCCAGTTAGCCTCAGAGCAGCAAACCATCAGGGCTGCAGCATGCTGCGGCCTGATACATGATCGAAGCGTTACGGATAGCATGAGACGACTTCAACATCGCTTTCCTGGACAAAACCAAAGCGATGATTGAAGAAGATTTGATAGTAGCGCGTCTCGCCACGTACAATATCGCCGGTAAGCTGCCCAAACGGCGGCGTGTTATAGTCACTCCCGCGTACCAGGGCCGCGGTCACATACACCTGACCCGCCGGTATGGTATAAACGGGATCTGAGTCCGATGCGTCGGGCATGGGGTAACCATACACCGGAATGGCGTCACGGCCCGGCGCAGGCGTGATCAGGGTTCCAGCGATGGGCTGGGTGTAACGACCACCAGGGTTGTAGAGCCAGGCAATATCGCCACCGAAGGAGAGACCACTCCAATCACCCTGCTGATCGACAAGATAAAACTGCTGCCCAGCCCGCACTTTGTTGGCCCAATTGGTCATTCGGTCGGCGGCCTGGTTGACATACGGGTTGCTTACCAGAGGTGCATTGTGATCTGGAGCCGTATGCACATACAGAAAGTTGGATGGTTGCGCCGGTACGTTGCGGCAGTCGCTCACGCCATTATCGTAACAGTACGTCATCTCGGGTTGATTGCTGGCAAAATCGGGTGTTATGGTGACAATGGCACTACTGGTATAGCTGGCAGTGGCGACAAGTGGTGCTTCAATCAACTCCATATAATGCTCCCAATTCCAGAAGGGACCGGGATCGGTATGCATGCCAGCCTGACCACCAGTCCCGGCACCGGGGAGTTCATCATGACCAACAATATGCGCACGGTCAGCCGGAAAGCCGTATTTTTGGGCCAGGTAGCGCACCAGCTTGGCCGATGATTGATACATCGCTTCGGTATACCATTGGTGACCATCAATCCCAAAACCAACATGCTCAATCCCTATCGAATGGGCATTGAGAAAGGGGTTGCCGGTGTGCCAGGCGAGATGACGATTATCGACCATCTGGACAACCTGCCCATCGGGGCGGATAACATACTGGGTAGCTGCATATTTGAGCGGGCTGGTAAAGAGGCGGATGGTATCTTCAAACGTCTCCTCAGTATTATGAACGACAACATAGCGAATCTCCAGGCCATCCAGTGGGCGGTTGGCGAGCTGGTAGTTGCCATAGTTATACGCACCGCCATTGCTCTGATAGGCCGCGGGAATATAGTCGCAAGCCAGATCAGCAGGACAATCTGGGGTTGATGGGTTTTGCTCTTGCATAGGCGTTCTATCGGCTTGAAACGTCTTCATGGGCTTCTTCAGCAGCTGTATCTCTGATGCTGCGGGCATGTTTGCTTGCCCGGTTGCATTTAGATTGACGCTCGCCAGGGTTGACGCGGCCGGGTTGCTACAGAGTGGGTGACGTGCTGGTTCGGCCGGTGGATTCTGCGCTTCGGGTGCGGTTTCGCTGCTATTATGGAGTACCTCGTCGCCGAGCAAGCCCAGCAGGATATTGTCAGGCGGTACCAGATTGGGATGTACCTCAAAGCGTGCCCGTTCAAACCACTGTACCTGATAGACCCGGCCATTGCTTAATGTTTCGGTCATGACGCCGCTGATTGGCATGCCAAACAGCGCCAGATTTTCGGCCTCGGTCTTCCCTGGTCGGTTATCTAGCTCCAGGCCACTGGCCCGCCAGGCGTTGAGGATTGCGCCACAGACGTTCTGCTGTGTCTCAGCAAAAAAGCGGCAGCCATCGCGCGGGGCGTCCGGCCGAAAGCGCGACCAGTCGCGTTGTTGTTGCTCCAGCCGTTCTACGCCGATACGCCCAATCAACACATCATAGGGCGGTTCGTTTTCTGGATGCAGTTCGAGACGGTTGCGTTCAAACCACTGTACTTCATGCTCTTCACCGTTTACCGATTCCGTGCGTTGTGGGGTAATCGGCAAGCCAAAGACGGGTAACCCGCCATGGGTTTGCCAAAAAGCCAGTATGTCCCCTTCAATACACCAACCAGTCTCTGGAAAGCAGCGCTGATTCTCCTGTGCCTGTGTCGTTGTATGCGTGTGAAGAGCGAGGAATGAGCAGAACAGGGCTATCAGTAAAAGCCCTGAACGGATCCTTTGATAAACCATATAAACCTCCAATGTACAATCAAGGTACCGTTTTGTGTTATCACGCAGGCCAATCGACCATGGATTGACTCTTCTTGGGCGGTTGGATCTCGCATTCATAGCTCGAATAGAACATACATTACCGGGGCGGCTCGCATGTTCTATTCGAGCCAAAACAGGGAGTTCTTCAACCAGACCGTAATCACTATAGCCAGATTGCACCGTTTGTCAAGCAGAATCACGCGTGAACAGGAGCGTTCGAGCAACACTGCGACAGCAAAAAGTACTACTCTGCTCCGTTTTTGCTTTTGCAAGAATTTGCAAAAACCCCTGGAAATCTTGAGAAAAGAGTGGTATACTTATTTCGGTCTTGAGAACGTAAGGGTATAAAAGTACTAAAAAGTACCGGTACTAAAGGACTATTGTTCCAGAACGTTTGCAGATTCGCCAGGTTCACATGCCAAGATCACCTGTGGTCCTGATCATCGAAGATGATGATGCGACCCGCCGCATGTATACCTTTTTGTTGGGGAGCTATGGTTATCAGGTTATTGAAGCCATAGATGGACAAGAGGCCCTCGAAAAACTGGCGACCCAGATGATTGATGTTCTTATTACCGGATATGCCATGCCCGGTATTAGTGGATTAGAACTGATACAAAAAGCACGTCAACAAGGCCATCAAACCTACATCATCTTTATCACCGCACTTGACCTCGCTTCCATCGAACGATCAGCATTACAACATGGCGCCAATGCCTATATAGGTAAACCCTTTGAGATTGAGCAATTGCTGCTGCATCTGGGCGAAGGTTTGCAGCGAGCATCATCCGGATCATTGCTGGTCTCACGTTAAATCAATAAATCAATAGCAGGACTCTGGGTTTCCACCTATCCCGTGGATAGTGAACGTTGTGCCTTTCTCGTCGGTTGGAACCAGGGTATGGTACAATCGATCTGGTGTTTACCAGGTTGCCTGGCAAACACCAGATGGTTGAGCTGGGGCGTTCTCAGTTGCCCAGCACGATGTGTTGTATCGGACAAGAAACAAGCATGATGCACCGTCCTCTCGTGGGGGATATTCTCGATAACCGTTATCTATTGACCGATAACATTGGCCCGTCACGCATCAGCCGGGTCTACCTTGCGCTCGACACCGCTCTCGATAACGCGCAAGTCGCCTTACGCCATGTCACCGCAAACCCAGACTCTGATGCACTCCAAACCGAATCTTCGATGCTTGAGCGTCTCCATCATCCCAACCTGCCCAAAGTGATCGATCTTATCACTGATCAGCGCTTTGGTGCATTTTTTGTGATTCAGTATATTCGCGGGGATGATCTGGAACTGCGCTTACACCAGCAGCATTCGCCTTTCCCCGTTGATACGGTGCTGGTATGGGCAGATGATTTGCTGAATGCGCTCGATTATCTGCACCAACAGACACCACTGATCATTCATGCCAATATCTGTCCACGGAACCTCAAACAGCATCCTGATGGACATATTGTGCTGGTTGAACCTGCATTTGCTACGCACAACGATACCAACAATCACCCTACAAATACCATGCGTCCACCCAATTCGACCAGTATCTATGCGCCACTGGAACAACGCTTTAGCACCATTCCGCTCTCGCCCCAGAGTGATATCTATGCCCTGGGGGCAACGCTCTACCATCTGCTGACCGCAACCGAACCTCCTGATGCTGCTACACGTCAGATGGCGCTGGCGGCGGGTGATTCGGATCCGCTGCGGCCGGCCCACCTGCTCACCGATTCGGTTGTCCCAGAGCGTCTAGCTTATGTGTTGCACAAAGCAATGGCGCTCTCGCCAGAGCGGCGTTATGCGAGCGCAGCAGACATGCGGCATGCATTGCAGCAGGTACGCCAACCGCAACATGTTCGCATTGTTGGGCAAACCAGCGATGCCGCCTACCAGACAATTCAAGCAGCCCTGCACGACGCAACGCCAGAAACGGTTATCCTGATTGAGCCTGGCACGTATCAAGAAAGCATTGTGATTGAACAACCTGTCACGATTATTGGTCAGCAGAATCAAGGGGATGTCATTATACAAAGTACCGATTGGCCCCTGCATCACCGTGAGAGCTGCCAGTGCGCGACGTCTCCGGGTTGACGTTACGTGGTCGGGGTGGGCTTTCTGGGCAACGCTTTTATGCGGTAAACATTCCTCAAGGCAATGTAGAGCTGACGCACTGTGATATCTCATCTGATACCCTTGCTGGCATTGGCATCTATAGCACGGAATCGACACCATGTAATCCACTCATCCAGCATTGCACCATTCACAGCTGTCATTCAGCAGGCATTCTGCTCTATGCTGGTGCGCAGGGCCGTATCATGCAGTGTGATATTGCAGGAAACCTCGGACCAGGCATTAGCATTGAGGACGGGGACCCCGAAATAAAAGATTGTCGTATCCACCGAGGGCGCAATGGCCCAGGCATTCATGTCTATCGAGCCGGAAGAGGGCGTATTGAACAATGTGAGATTTATGGAAACCCGATGTCCGGCGTTCTCATCGAAGCCGGTGGTCATCCGCTCTTCCACGAATGCCGGATTTTTGCGAATGCCGGCGCTGCTGTTGAAATTTGCCGTGGCGGAAAGGCGACCATCCAGCAGTGTCAGATGTATAATGGCATTGGGCGCGGGGTGTATATTCATAGTAAGGGTGAAGCCTCATTGCACCAGTGTACCATTCATAACAACGCCTCCCTTGGTGTAGAAATGAAAGCGAGTGACACGATCGCTTTGCATGGATGTCAGATTTATAGCAATCGCAAAGGTGGTGTGCTCTTAACCGAAAACAGTAAGGCAACCATAGATTCATGCACTATCTACGGTCATGCCGAAATCAATATCAAAGTTGGTGAAGATTGTCAGATCACCCTGCAACACAGCACCATATCGCAGGGCAGTGGCACGGGTATTGCGGTTCGACCACGTGGCAGTGGTCATATCAACAACTGTACGATTCACAACCACTTTGGTCCTGGTATTGAAATTGAACGTGGTGGCAATCCAACTATCATAAACTGCCACATTAACCACAATAATACCGCTCTTTATGCTCATCGTGGAGCGCAGGGGTGCATCGAATATAGTGACCTGCGCAACAACCGTCAGGGGGCATGGCAAGGAAAACACCGTCTATCGGTGATCAACAACACTATCGAATCATGATGCCCCATGGGCCAGGCTGGGCCGAGTTGACGCACGTGCGAGAAAAGCTGGCGTTGTGTTGGACGGTCAGGCAAAACTTGCAGAGAATGACGAAGTACGGTATAGTATTGTTGTTATGCGTGCTCTTATTACCGGTATCAATGGGTTTGCTGGTAGCCATCTGGCTGATTACCTGGTCGCTCGTGGAGGCTGGGATATCTGGGGTTTGGCGCGAAAACCGGTTATCCGATGGGACCATTTACAGGATGATATCCGGCTTGTTTGTGCTGATCTGACCTGTGCTGAAGATGTCTCACGCGTATTGCAACACGTCCGCCCACAAGTCATCTTTCATCTGGCCGGACAAGCCTTTGTGCCGTTGTCATTTCGCCAACCCGCCAGTACCATCAGCAACAATGTTTTTGGCCTGCTCTCGTTGTTTCTGGCGATTATTGAACACGGCCTGGATACCCGTGTCCTGACAGTCGGTTCGTATGAACAATATGGTCTGATTCAGCCAGAAGACTTGCCCATTGATGAACAAACCCCGCTGCGTCCCTGTAATCCCTATGGCACCAGCAAAATTGCGCAAGATATGCTGGCATTGCAATATTATTTCAGCCATGGTATTGATGTTGTGCGCGTCCGGCCATTCAACCATATCGGGCCACGTCAGGATGTAAGTTTTGTCGCTCCTGCATTTGCACACCAGATTGCGGCGATTGAACTGGGTATCCAGCCGCCGGTGCTGCAGGTTGGTGACCTCCGTGCGCAACGTGATTTTACCGATGTCCGTGATATGGTGCGGGCCTACTATCTCGCTATTGAGTCGGGTCAATCAGGGGATGTCTACAATATTGGTTCCGGCCATGCGCTATCAGTCCAGACCTTACTTGATCATTTGCTGGCTGCCAGCCAAGTCAAGATCACGGTCGAACCCGATCCTGAACGCATGCGCCCGATCAACGTACCGCTGGTGGTCTGTGATGCGAGCCGTTTACAGCAGCATACTGGCTGGTCACCAGCAATACCGTTTGCCCAAACCATTCACGATATTCTCGAAGATTGGCGTCTTCGTACCCGTATGAACCTGAAAGCGCAGGAAATACCAGTCTAAATGATCAGCGGACCGTCAGTCAAGGTCGGAAACGTAGTGAGAAAGGTGCTTCGATGAAAGCGGTTATTCTGGTTGGTGGGTTGGGTACCCGTTTACGGCCACTCACATGTAATACCCCCAAACCCATGATACCAATTGCCAATCGGCCATTTATCGAACATGTCATCCTGCGCTTGCAACGGCAGGGCGTTACTGATGTGATACTGGCGGTGCAATATCTGGCTGAACAATTTGAGGCCCTACTTGGTGATGGCTCACGTTTCGGTCTTCATGTGCATGTCATGCGTGAAGCAGAGCCACTGGGTACCGCTGGTGCGGTCAAAAATATTGAACATATGCTCGATAGCACAACATTTGTTCTCAATGGCGATGCGCTGACCGACCTTGATCTGCAAGCCATGCTGGCCTTTCACCGTGAGCGGGGCAGTAAAACGACCATTGCACTGACACCGGTTGATGATCCGACCCAGTTTGGTCTGGTTGAAATGGACCGCGATCAACGGGTGCAACGTTTTCTGGAAAAGCCGCGTCTTGAAGATGTGACAACCAACATGATCAATGCTGGCACGTACATCGTTGAACCAGAGGTCTTTCGCTATGTGCCCCCGGGCCAGCATTTTATGTTTGAGCGAGGGTTATTTCCGGTTCTACTCCAAACCGGTGATCCGGTCTTTGGGTATCCATCACGTGCCTATTGGACTGATATTGGGAGACCACAAAATTATCTGGAAGTCAATCAAGATGTACTGATTGGCAAAGTGCAATACCCGATTGCGGGAGATGTAACAAGCAACCGCATCTGGATGCAGGGCCAGGTTGATATGCATGCCAGTGTCCAACTTGTTGGCCCCATCGTGTTTGGGCCTGATGTCGTGATTGGTCGTGGTGCCTCCATTATCGGGCCAACCGTGATTGGTGCTGGTTGTCATATTGGTGACAATACGGCAATTGAGAGTTCTGTGCTCTGGGAGAACAACCAGATTGCCGAGGAGGTAACGCTTCGCAACTGTGTGCTGGGCAACCAGAATACGATAGCCGCGCACACGGTCATCAGTGGCGGGGCTATTATCAGCGATCAGTGCCAGATAGGCGAACACAATCGACTCGATTGCGGTATTCGCTTCTGGCCTGGTACCAGGTTGGGTGACAAAGCGATTTCATTTTAACCCGGTTTGATGCTTGCGCTCGTATGTTGGGCGATTGTACCACACACAGAGAGGGTCATATGCCATGATCGCAACGCTGCTGCAAATACTGGTTGGTGTTGCTTTGCTGCTTCTGGGTCGCCGTCTATACTGGTTGTTTATCGGTGGTGTCGGTTTCCTTTTTGGCCTGGTCATCGCCTCGCTGCTCTTTGGTGGCCTGGAGGAATCGGTCCTTCTGATCATCAGCCTGGTCATTGGTCTCTTGTTTGGCCTTGCCGCCGTCTTCATTCAGAAACCGATGGCGATGATCGCTGGTTTTTTGCGGCCGGGATTGCCGCACTGCAATTGTTTACATCGGCCGATATTGGCTTGATAGCACCCAGGTAGGTTGGGCCGGATTAATCGCTTTTTTTGTTGGCGGAATCATTGGAACGATTATTGTATCTGTGGCATTCGAGTGGGCCCTAGTGATTCTCTCTTCGCTTATAGGGGCCAGTGCTATCGTTAGTGGTGCAGTAGATCTGGTTGAAATCGCTCAGCCGATTGCGGCAGTGGTGACGATTGTGCTAGTAGTTGTTGGTATTGTGGTTCAGGGTCGCGGTGTGAAGGGCATACGCTAATAACGGTACCATGAGCAAAGACTGATTATTCTGCCATGTTTCGTTTGTCTTATTTGCACCAGACGAGTATACTATATACGTTGTACTTATCAGGAGTACATGACAACGCTGCTATTGATGCTAGTTGAAATGCATCGTCGATAGTGGTAAGATACACGTAGTCTAGGAGTCGAATCGGAGCAGCAAGCACAGATGGGGTACCAAAATCATCAGGAACAGGCACACCAGGCAATGCCGCCAACCCTTCGCTGTGGCGTTCTGACGATGAGTGATACGCGGACGATGGAGCAAGATAGCAGTGGTCATACAATTCAAACGGCGTTACACCAGAATGGTCATCATGTGGTAAGATATGAACTAATACCAGATGACCCGGTTCAGATTGCGGAACAGGTGCATCGGTATATTGAAGCCGGCTGCCAGGTCATTATTACCAATGGAGGAACCGGTATTGCCCAGCGTGATACCACCATCGATGTCATCGAGCAACTCCTGGAAAAACGCCTGCCTGGCTTTGGTGAGTTGTTTCGTATGTTATCATATGTTGAGATTGGCGCCGGTGCGATGCTTTCACGTGCCACTGCAGGTGTGTATCAAGGAGTGTTGATCTTCTGTTTACCCGGCTCTTCAGGTGCTGTTCGTCTGGCCCTGGAAAAGCTCATTCTACCTGAACTTACCCACCTCGTGTGGGAAACCGTTCGCTCAGAAGGGACTGGGTAACCACCATGCAGAATCAGAGAGCCAGAGATGCAAAATTTTGATTTTTCTGTTATCATAGTGGTGCTGCAGCTTTGGTACTGCCGTGCCCTTGGTGAAATGTGTAAGGAGCCAGAGTGCCCATGACGACAGTAGAAGCCTTCCGTGGCCTGCACTACCCCAATAAAATTGGCCGCCTCACCTTTCTGTCGCTTGAAGAAGTGATGGGCGTGAACGGCGTGAAAGCGTTGCTCCGCCTGGCTGATTTGCCACAGTTTCTCGATACCTATCCGCCGAATGACCTGAAGCGCGAGTTTCCCTTTGAAGCCATCGCCGCTACATCCGACGCGCTTGAAACGATGTACGGGCCACGCGGTGCACGTGGTCTTGAATTGCGAGCAGGACGGGTAGCCTTTACGCTCGGCTTAAAAGAATTTGGCCCACTGCTTGGGATGGCTGACCTTGCGCTCAAGCTCATGCCGGTTACCATGAAGCTCAAAATTGTGCTCAATGCAACGGCACAAACCTTCGACCGGTTTAGCGATCAATCCAGCCACGTCGAAGAAGAGCGCAGTCAGTTTATCTATCATATTACCAAAGACCCAAGCAGTTTGCGGAACAATGCCGGGCTCAACTTCTTTATTGCGCGTGGTATTATTGAAGAGGCAACTGCGTGGGTGAGCGGTGGACGTCGCTTTGCCGTTGAGCAGATCAGCTGTATTGCGCTCGGCGATAAAACGACAGCATTTACGATCTCGAAAGAGCCGCTAGACTGATAGTGAGTGGCCGCCTGGCATAGCCTGTGGGTATGCCGGGCAAGATAGACCAGTCTGTCTGCACGATGCATCTGGAGCACCACCAGCGTGTTGGCGCCGGTTTTCTTATATGATTGAGATTGATGATAGTCTCCGTTGCTATCATCAATGCCCTCTTGCCGGAAAACACGCTGGTGTGTTGGGATAGTGCGCTCTCTTCCGAATAGGTCTGTCCTCAACCTTCGCTGCTGGTCACAGCCGATTGGTTGTTTTTTGCTTTTTCAGAATAGAAGGTCCTGTATGCGTTGGCTTGCCCTGAAACTCATCCATTTTATCAACGCTTTCTTTCGCCACTGCTCCCACCGAGTTGTATCTATACGCCCTCATGTTCGCAATATGGCTATGAGGCGATTAGCAAGTATGGCTTTTCAAGGGTGGCTGGCTGACATTGCGGCGCATCTTGCGTTGCCACCCGCTGGCCCAGGGTGGTCACGATCCGGTGCCCTGACTCCCTTCATCTGCGGTGTCGCCATTCCTCGGTTTTCCTGTTCGTGCGTGCAACTTTTTGGCACCTGTTAACGTCATAAACAGCAGAGTGCTATCAAAAAGCACAACATCGTCCTTAGAGCACTCACAACAACGCTATGATCCGCCGTGGTCCATTCACCACTGGCTTGATAATATACAGGAGAACCAACGTTGGCTGAACCATCGATTGACGTTATCCGCCAGGCGCAACAGGGCGACCCGCAAGCCCAGACCCAACTGGTGTTGGAACAGCAGCAATACGTCTATAGCATTGCCATGAGTGTGCTGAAAAACCCCGATGATGCCGCTGACCTGACCCAGGAAGCGTTTATCCGGCTCTTCCGGGCGCTGCCCCAATATAGCGGCGAAAGTCGCTTTACCACCTGGCTCTATCGCCTGGTGGTTAATCTGGGGCGCGATGAGTTGCGCCGTCGTGGTCGCCGTTTGCCCGTGATCACGCCCGAGTCAGAGGATGAACAGGACCCGATCAATACCGTCGCAGATCAGGATCGCTGGAATGATCCCGTCCAGGCACTCGATTCGCGTGAGTTGCGTGACCAGGTGCGACGTGCCTTGAATCAGCTTGATGAGCACTATCGTCTGGTGTTGACACTCTATTATTTTGAAGATTTGAAGTATAACGATATTGCCCAGATTCTCGATATGCCGTTAAATACGGTCAAGAGTCATATTCGTCGGGGCAAAGAGCGTCTGGCGGCCTTGATTGAGGCGCAAGAACAACCACCATCAGCCTATCGCACCTCAATCACGTCACCTTTACCGCCCGTTTCACGCTCCACGACCCAACCCAAACCTTCAGCTGGGTTGTCTCGTTTGCATTTGATGCCCCAGGGAGGATAATCACATGCATACTCCAACCAATCCACAGGCCCATCAGTATGATGCCCTTGATGCAGTGCTACGGGAAGAGCTCTGCTGGGAAGTACCAGCTGATCTCACCCAGCGTTTGCTGACGATGGTGCCGGCAGTTGAGAGCAAAGCCACAACGAGTGTTGCAGCTGCTCACTGCCCCAGACGGCCGCAGCCATGGTATACCGCGCTGGTGATGCTGCTCACGATTGCAACAGTGACCCTCTCGTTGATGATTGGCTGGCAGCTGGCCCAGTTTGTGAGCGTGAGCCTTGGCCTGGTCGAATTCTGGCACGGACTGCAGCAGGCGCCAGCAGCGGCCCTGGCCTGGTTTTATGAGCAACTGCCTGGCTCACGGACTGTGATTGAATTTGCGCTGAGCTTGCAGGATCAGCTGTACTGGCTGTTGGTCGCCGTCGTCATCTGGCTGACGCTGGATGGTCTGCCCAACCGGCGCCAGGTGCAGCAGCAGGCATCGTAGGCCGCGCTTCAGCCAAGGAGAGAAGGGAGTTGTGCGCCTGAGATTCACCACAAAGAACACAAAGGTTTCACCAAGAACGATGTTCACCTGAGTATCTTGTCCCACTTGACCAAGTGGAAGATATGTTCATGGGTATTTCTGAGCTTATCTTTGGCATTGTCAGGTCCTTTCAATTTATGCCAGATAACATCGAGATACTTCGTGCGTCATAGCCGCACACAATCAACACGGGTTCAGAATCGCATGTATTATACCATACCTGCTACCGTAGGCATCTGTGTCGTCTCCGTCCTGATCACCAGCTAGCGATGCATACATGTGAATCAATTATAAACAAGTATTGGCCAGTCTCACGTCAACTCACGGCGCATACACACCCGCTCCGTCAACAATAAGCCGAATTGAGCCTCAAGTATGCGTAGGTGTTGCAAGCCCGGCGTCAATTCGTGCTCCTCCAAAAAGCGAAAGCCCAGCCGTGTGTAGAATGGCCCATTCCAAGCCACCGTGCGAAATGTGGAGAGCGTAACTGCGGGTAACCTCTGTTCACACGCCCAACGACAGCACTGTTCAACCAGCCGTTGGCCCAGTCCCCGCCGGCCATGCGTTGGTAGGACATCTAATTCGTTCAGATGGGCACAGCCATCCAGGATAAACCAGTCGGCGAAACCCACTGGCCGGTCTGCTGCATCGGCTGCCACCCATACGCCCCCTTGCTCCAGATGATCCTGCAAACGCTCCAGCGACACAGGTTGGATATCCAAGCCCTGCAACAGCCCGATAGCATAGAAGCGTTTGACGGCGGCCATCTGGACTGCCTGCAGCAATGGCAATTCACCCTTCCGTGCCAGCCGCAAGGTGTACGGTTGATGCTCCATAGCTCCTGATTCCTATACGCTCACTTGAGCGCTTTGGCCTCAAGACTGGCATGCAAACTCATATAGCGCAACCAGCCACGGACACTCAAGAGACCGAGATCGTTATGTCGCACAATCATATTGGGATCAACGTCATTGGCATGCAGTTGATTGCCCAGGGCAATACTCTCTTGACGCGCAGCAGCAAACGTGGCGTGTAAGTCATCCCACGAAAGCGTCTGCGACGGGCGATAGCCATCATATTCATCCTGCACCGGTGCTGCCCCCAGCGCCACATGCAACCGACGTTGACTCCAGCGTTCAATCCCCACAATGTGGCATACCAGTTCACGATTAGCCGGTGTATCGCGACTGGTAGCCAGCTGAGATAGCAGTTTCCCACCAGAAATTTCAAGCTGAACGACTATATCCGCTAGTGAAAGTGCTTGCACGGGGCGCTCGAACATCAAGCGCGATACAACCTGTACCAACGATGTAGCAATACTCATAATCCCCTCCATTCCTCTTGATCACGCCGACAAGATATCTGCTCCTATGCTATAATAAACGAATCTACCGTCTTGTGTCCAGCAGCAACAGCTTGCACATGGCGGCTTTTGGTGTGTGTTGTTGCAAAGCGCAAGGGAGCAGAGAACATGTTGCATATTGGTCTCGATTTTGGTACTACCAATTCAAGTGCGGCCGTGTACGATGGCAGCCACCTGCATTTACTGCCACTTGATCCCATTCATATCAATCCGCAGATTTTGCGCTCGACGCTGTTTATCACGCGCAAGGGCATACCGCTTATTGGCCGTGAAGCGATCAATGGCTTTCTTGAGGGCAATGTGGGACGTGAAATTGATTATGTCTGGACCTATATTGGCGATGCCGAAGTGACCTTTGCGGAAGCGGGCACAATTACCCAATCTCTCTATGTAAGTGTTGATGCCAATGCTCCTGGACGGCTCTTTCAGTCGCTCAAAAGCATACTGCGTGATAGCTCGTTTACCAGCACCAATGTGTTTGGCATGCAGTATACGCTGGAGTCGCTGATTGCGCTGGTGTTGCGTTTGTCCTTGAACGGATTGAACAGCAGACCGGACAGCCTGTTGCCAGTATGGTGATCGGTCGCCCGGTGCATTATGCTGCCGATGCAAACGCTGACCGGCTGGCGTTTGAGCGCATGCAAGCGGCCTGTGCGCTTGCGGAACTGCCCAATGTGACCTTTTTGGAGGAGCCCACCGCGGCGGCACTGGCTTATGCCAGCCAGGCCCAATCTGAGCAGCATATCCTGGTGTTTGATTTTGGTGGTGGTACGCTGGATGTAACGATTATGCGTATCGATGCCCATGGTCAGCGCACCATTCTGGCTACCAATGGCGTGATGGTCGGCGGCGATGTGCTAGATCAACGTATTGTGATGGGTCGGTTATTGCCCTTTTTTGGTGAAGGCGCCAGGATGGGACCACGTCGTCTGCCCTTTCCAATCCATGTGTTGGAGCATTTGAATAACTGGCAAACGATTATTGATTTGACCCAACCACGCTATCTCGATATTATTGATGAAGGGATTGCCACCAGTGATCGCCCGCGCGAACTGCGGGCATTGCGTTCGCTGGTGCGCCAGAACTACGGCCTGCCGCTGTATGAAGCGGTGGAAGGCGCCAAGATTGCGTTGAGTGAACATCGCGAGACGGTTCTGCAGATGAAGATGGGTGATATCGATCTGGAAGACCGCATCCCACGCTGGGATTTTGAGCGCCTGATTGGCCCAGATGTGCGGGCAGTGGCACACTGCATTGAGCAAGCGATGAAGGCCGCTGACCTGACCCCGGCTGCTATCGACGTGGTGTTGCGGACGGGCGGCTCGTCGCGTATTCCGCGATTTGTGCGGATGTTGAGCGACATGTTTGGCGCGAACAAACTTCAGGAGATGGACGTTTTTACCGGTGTTGCTTCGGGGTTAGCGATTGCCGCATGGGAGCATCATCGAGCATAAGAGATACACAAGCCAGAAAGGAGAATCGCAATGACCGGAGCATCATTTCAAACCCAGGTACGCGAAAGCATTACTGTGCTGGAGGCACTGCTTGAGCAGACCTATACCGTAGAACAAATGATTGAAGTTGTCTGCAATGCGCTTCAGGCGGGGCATAGCCTCTTTACCTGTGGTAACGGTGGCAGTGCTGCCGATGCCTTACATCTCTCACAGGAGCTGGTTGGACGCTACCGCAGCAACCGGGTGCCGTTAGCATCGGTCTGTCTCAATGCTGATGTGACCGCAATGACTTGCATTGCCAATGATTTTGGGTATGATCAGGTCTTTGCGCGACCACTGCAAGCCCTGGCGCGTTCGGGCGATATCCTGGTGTGCTTCAGTACGAGCGGGCAGTCGCCCAATATGCTGGCGGCGCTTGAGATGGCTCGGACTCAGGGCGTCATCAGCATTGCGTTACTGGGCAAAGACGGCGGTGCGGCGCTGTCACTGGCAAACTATGCCCTGGTGGTGCCAAGCAACAGCACGGCCCGTATTCAAGAGGTGCATACGCTTATCTTACATGCCATGTGCGAGGCGGTGGAACAGGTCTTTCCAGCCGATACCACAGGATAGCCCGCGTCTCCATGTTCTGGTCAGGACTTTCGCTTGATAGGCGTCAATCGTGCGTGCGGTCGTCCCGACCGCCGTGCGGCTGCAAGCCGCACCTACGTCTCATACCAAATTCAGGTGATCACTGATATGCGCTTTGCGCTTTGCGCTTCTACGCTTTGCGCTTTGCGCTTCTACGCTTTGCGCTTTGCGCTTCTACGCACGCTGGTGTGACGTACCCGTGGTACGTGGTGCTTGCAACACCCGCTCGATTCCTATCGTCCTATGGGCAAGAGAAAAGACCAGCGCACCTGTGTCAAAAGAGGAGAAGGAATTGATGGAAAAGACGAGTTTGGACATTCGACGGCTGACGCGCAGTCGCTCAAATAAGATGATTGCCGGTGTTGCGGCCGGCATTGGCGATTATTTACAGATTGACCCTGTGCTGATACGGATAGCATTTGTGGTGCTTTTTTTCGCTGGTGGGATCGGCTTGCCGATGTATCTGGTTTGCTGGCTGGTTATGCCACGGGCTGAAGCCACCGCATCGGAGCAAGCCGGAGCAGAGCTATCGAACGCAGCACCAGCAAGCAGTGAGCCACTTGATCCGGCGGTGCAACTGCGGCGCAACTGGTTTCTGGGGGCAGTGTTGATTGCGATGGGCCTGTTTATCTTGCTCAAATCGACATTGCCGGTGTTAGTGCCGTTTATCGTGCCCGCGATTCTGATTGGTGCGGGTGTGATGCTGCTGCGCCGCAGTTCTTCGTGATGGGCCGCCCGATATCCCTCACCCCCGACCCCTCTCCCTACTTGGGAGAGGGGTGATTGCTACCGCTCATCCCCGGACCTGGGACCACAAGGGTTCCAGAGTGGCCGATATCCCTCATCCCCGACCCTTCTTCCCTTGTGGGAGAAGGGAGCATGTCCGCATGCAGGCAGGATGCCTGCGCTGCCGGATGCGCTCAGGAAAAGAACCGATAGAGAATATCGCCGGCCTGCTCGGTTACGGTGTCGGGTACTTGCTCGTCGGTAAAGAGATCAGTGAGTTTGGGCATCAGACCGCGGATTCGGCCCGTTTGCGCTGAGGGCTGCCCCTCCGGCATAAAGCGTAGGAACGAAATGGTCTTTTCGTCGGTGGCAAACTTGCGCTTGTAGCGAATCAGACCCTCCTGATCCCAATCGCTCAAACCAAAGTCCATATAGGTGTAGCCCTGCTCTTTAGCATACTGAATCCCCTCCCAGAGCATCGTGTCGTTGGGGCGATAGTTCAGATGGTCGGGCGAGGAAGCATTAAACTTGTAGTACATGGTCTGCTTCCAGATCAGAAAATAGATCGTGCCGATAATTTCTTGTTCGAGCGTAGCCACCATTAGAAAGCCGCCGTTCTGCTCCACGCAGTAGCGCCAGATGTTCTCAAAGAAGCGGTAGGGCTGGGCCAGCAGGCGATATTTGTATTTGCGAATCTTCAGATGCAGATCAAAAAACGCACGCAACTGCTCAGCACCCTGTTCGCCCTCGGCACGGTGAACTTCGACCCCGTTTTTGCGGGCCTTGCGAATAGCACGTCGGCTGCCTTCATCCAGATGTTTCCAGAGCGCATCGGTATCGCCCGATGTCAGGTCCAGGCCATGCCATTTGGCCTGATTATAGAGCGTGAAGCGCTCATCGCTCAGGGGTATTTCGTTGTGCAATGGGCGCACAACCAGCGGGCATTGCTCCTCCAGCAGCCTGTTGGCGCAGAGTTGCCACTGTTCGGCAGTGTCGATCAGAGGGTCGCAGTAGTCGGAAAAGGGGAGTGCCGCAATGCGCTTGCCGGCAATATCTTCGATCTGGCAAAAGGCCATACCAGCAACCGGTTCGCCCTGGTCATCGGTGATAACATACGCCCTGGTCGGAATATCATAGGTCTCTTGAATGGCACGCAGCCAGCCGGGCGAATGAAAGACATCACTGCGATGTTGCAGCACAAAGCGCAACCACAGGGGGTCGGTCGTTGGATCAACGGTTTGAATAGGCATTGGTTCACCACCATTTCATGTTTGCATTATTGTCAAAAACCAGAGTTATGGTGCTGGAATGGAAAACAAGATGGTATCACCTTCACGGGTAAAGGGCTGGGTTACGCCATTGACGGTGAGCTGCTCAACCAGCGGCGCATAGAGCCGGATGCGGCCAGCCAACCCGGCGGAGACGTCCGGGGTAGTCGTACCAGATACGGCGACCTGGTTGCCCTCAAAGATGGCCTCAAACGATGCGCGGCTGATGCCATCCACCAGCAGCCGGTTGCCCTGCTGATCGGCCAGGAAACTGGCACCAGCGACAAACAGCCGGATTATCTGACCGCTGCTATCACGGGTAATCACAGCGGCGCGACCATCGTACTGGTAGTCACCTGCGGCGATGCTGGCACGTGGCGCTCGCATGAGAATGAACGGTGCATAGAGATCAATACGATCATCTTGTGCAACTGCACCGGAGTTGTTTGCCAAAGCGGCCATCACAAAGCGATGTGATTCCGGTTCAAGCTGAACGTCCGGGGTGTGATGCGCACCTGTCTGGCTGATACCAGTGTCTGGAGCCGTCACCGAGATCAGAATATCGTCGATCTGCTCGCGGGTATCGGCTGAACGCACCTGCACAGCGATTGCTTCTTCATCGTCGGCCAGGATGATTGGTTGCGGTCGGTTGGCCCATCCCGCGGCATCGGTGGGATACAGCAGATGCACCAGACGGGCATCAGCCAGTGGCTCGTTGGTGCTGGTCGCCATGGCGGGCGCTTCCTCATCGATAGCAGCGCTCATGCCATCTGGGGCGACCATGGCTATCGCCAGTACCTGCCCATCTTCGGCGGTATTACGCACCCAGTTTTCCTCTATCGTGCTATCGGGTGTGGTTGTGTGGCTCACCCAGGTGTAACGGCGGGGTTGGGCTGATTGCACATGGTCCAGCATCAGCAGATAGCCGGGGCGCACAAACACCACATGGCGGGTGACATCCTGCATCTGCAAGGCTGATGGGTAGCGGCGGGTCGCATCGGCAGCGACATAGTCAAAATGGGGCGTGCTCGCCGTGGTTTCCAGAAAGCCATCGGTGCCGATAAAGGCAGCGGGGTCTTTCCACTGGTCACTCGGCGGCACAAGGGTCTGGCCCTGGTCATCAATCAGCAGCGTATTGTGAAAAATGGTGTCATATTGCTCATTGCCGGCCTGTTCGGGGGCCAGCCACTGGCTGCCACGGGCAAGATAGAAGCCATTGGTGTCGGCATGGTCGTGATCGGCATTGAAGTTGCAGCCGGTCAGTTCGCACGGCACATTCCACGGGTCTTGTTGGTTGACAAAGGTATCGAAGGCAAACCGGCCACCAAAGGGACCGCTCTTCAGGCCAAAGACCAGGTCAGTGTTGCCCCAGCCAGTGCGCCAGATGACGCCTTCGAGATCGGGGAAGACACGAGCCAGGGGCAGCGTATCGGGCGCTTGCGGGGCGAGGCGAGCATCATAGAACAAAAATTCGAGGGCATGCCAGGCGGCACCCCAGACGTTGGGTTGGCGCTCTTCAAGTTGGGCCATCTGATCGACCAGCCACTGGGCATGTGGGTCCTGATATTCACTGGCGGTGAAGCGTAAGACACTGAAGCCCCGAACGCTGCCCCAATCCCACTCAAAATCACCAAAAGCAAGGATAAATTGCCCATTGGGGAGGTAATTGTAGAGCCGCCAGCGGTTATAGTTCTGCAGATAGGTATGCGGCAGCAGGTCAATGCCCTGCAGGTTGCGCAGATTGATCAGAAACGGGAGCGACATCGCCAGACCGTAGCTCTGATAGCGAATGCTCTCGTGCCAGCTGCCATCGGCAACGCCTTCCAGGAGGGTTTGCCAGCGGGCCATGCGCTCCTGCGCCAGATTGAGCCAGTCGATGGCGCGATCATCTTCGTTGAGCAGGGCCAGACCAGCCAGACCAATGGCACTATGGGTCGACCAGTAGTGGTTTTGGATATAGGATTGGCCCCACCAGTTGTTCCACTGACTGACATAGGTAGGGGATGCACTGGCCTCATACAGCTCCTGGGCATGGCGCCCGAGAGCAGAGCGCACGATCTCGCGCTGATCGGCGGAAAGGCGCTGATAGAGCCAGTCGTAGGCGAGGGCATGGCCCAGGACCATATGGCTTAATCCAAGCCCGCGGTCATCGTCCGATTCCCAGCGCGGCCACTGGGCATAGGCCAGCAGCGTGGTGATCGCGCGGTCGCAGACATCATCGCGCTCGCTGATAGTGCAGACCAGTGCCAGCGGGATGAGCTGATTGCCGGCATTGCGAAAGGTGTTGAGTTCTTCGACCGGCGGCTCTGTCGGTGGCGCTGCAGCGTCAACCTCAGCCAGGGCATAGTCTTGCACCGGCTGCCAAATAGACTGATGCGTGGTGCTAGCCCGTTCTTGCCAGCTCGCAATGGTTGCGGCATCCAGAAAGAGGCGTGGGTGTTGGAGTTGCTGCGGCGGGATCGGCGCTGCCAGTTCTGGTGCTTGCTCTGATGGGGTGGGTTCGGCCGGCTCTCGATTGGGAATAGTTGGCAATGCATCGGATGTCGCGGTCGGTACCTCGGTCACGATCTCCGTGATGATAGGCGACTGCATTGCTTCAGTGGTCGGGCGGACGGCTTGATTCGCTGGTTCGGATACTTGGGTGGGTGATTGCTCTACCGCAGCGGGTTGAGCACAGGCGATGCTCCAGATGAAAAAAACGAACAAGAACAAAGAGCGTATACCAGGTTGGCGGCGGTTGGTGTGATGCATGGATTTCCTCTCTGGTGATTCAGATGGCTGCACAATGAACATGCCTTTGCTTACCACAGGCTGGGCCAGGAATTATGACGTTGTCACCGGTTCAGCCGGGCCGGGCTTTTGCAAGATAAAGGTAATGCGCTGTAAGACGATTTCCTCGAAGAACGGAAGATACGCCAGAGGATAGAAAAAGAGTGCAATCAGTTGATAGATCAGCTTTTTCGAGGCGTTGCGGCCAACACTGCCGATGGGCTTGCGACTATGCAACATGATCTCCCAGTTTTGACTCCTGATGATATGACGAAATCGAGCTAGCGTTGTTCCATTGATGGTATGCCCGCGTTCCCAGGGCTGCAAAACGGGCTGCTCGCGGCGATACCAGGCGGCTTCGGCGCCACGGTCGTTGATGATATCGCAATAGGCCTGAATCAGAATCTCACCGGGGAAGACATAATGGATTGCCGGCATATCTGTTACCAGCCCCAGGTGGTGCTCAAGTGGGTGGAAGAAGTTGGGAAAGACGACCATGAGGCGACCACCGGGCTTGAGCACACGATAACATTCACGCAACACCTGCTCGACATTCTGGACGTGCTCAAAGGTATCTTGGGTGAGAATGGCATCGAAGGAGTTGCTGGCAAAGGGCAGATACTCGCCCACGGAGCAGAGAAAATCTGCGTTGATGCCTCGTGCCGCAGTAAAGAGACCGGCCGAAGCAACAAACTCCTGCCCAATATCGATACCCACTAGGCGTTCGGGCTGATAGCGCTCGACCCAGGCACTGGAACGACCGCCGGCTGAGCAGCCAATCTCCAGAATGGTTTTGCCCTGCAACCAGGGGGTCAGCCTGGTGCCAAAGTAGTGGTCCCAGGCATAGCCATATTCGTCACGGTAAGCGGTTTCGGCAAACTGCCGCATAATGGCCTGCCGTTCGGCCGGGCTGCCCTGCTGAAAGATATCGTGGTGAAACATTTCACCCAGCAGGCTGATCTCCTGCTCCGGTGAGGGCGGAATGACTTCGACCCGTTGCATCAACCAGCGAGCGAGTTGTACCGTGTTCATGGGGCTTCTCCAGTTCAGGTCGTGTGACCCGTGATTTTGTCATAGGCTTCGATCAAGCAGTGTTCCTGGTGCTGCCAGGCCAGCTGGGTTTGAATGCGTTCTTTGCCAATGCGGGCCATCTGCGCACGCCGTTCGGGGTCATCCATAAGCAGAGCAATGTTGCGAGCAAAGTCGAGTTCATCATTGGCACGCGCATAGATCGCCGCATCTTGCGCCGTAAACCGGTGCTCAGTGAGATCAAACGCCACAATTGGTTTGCCCAGCGCCATAAATTCGGCCATCTTGATCATGGTCGAGCGATCGGTGAACGGGTTCGACGGATCAGGATCGACACAGATGTCGGCAGTAGAAAGGTAACTCATCAATTCAGCATCCGAAACAAAGCCCGGAAACCAAACATAGTCATCCAGACCAAGCTCGGTCTTCAGCTCTTGCAGTTCGGGCCAGGCATCACCCTGACCGACCAGCACGCAGTAGAAGTCGGTCCGACCAACATCATCGATGAGATGTTTGATCGCTCGCAACAGATAATCAACCCCATCGTGATAGCCCATCTCGCCCACATAGCCAATGATGATAGGCGCTTTCTGGCGCAGTGCCGGATCGGGGTCGGCGGTGCGCACACGGTTGAGATCAGGCCCGTTGCGCACAATGGTAACGCGTGATTCGGGTACACCACCACGCTGAGTGGCAATCGCTTTGTACGACTGGTTGGTAGCGATGACATGATCGGACAGGCGAAAGGTGAGCTGTTCGAGCAACAGCAGGGCCTGATAGACCATCTTGTTGCCTTCACCACGAAAGCGAGCATAATACATTTCGGGTGAGAGGTCGTGGTGATCGAAGACAAAGCGCTTGCCCAGCGGTTTGTAGCCGGCGGCGAGCAAAACAAAGGTATCCGGTGGGTTGTGCGCATGGATGATATCAAAATCATCGTAGAAGAACAGGAAGAGCGACAGCAAACATGCAGCGACCAGCGAATAGCCATACTCCCAGAGATAGCCGATCAGTCCCTCGCCTTCGGGTGGGCGGGGATAGCGGTAGACTCGTACCCCGTTGATGATATCGCGCCAGGGTTGCTTGGGCCCTGCCGGAGCAATCACGGTGACACGATAGCCGGCCCCCACCAGCACGTTGGCCTCACGGCGAACGCGACCATCCTGGGGGTAGGGGTTGTTTTCAAGCAGCATCAAAACACGCTTGCCTACGGGTGCTTGCATAGAGCGCATGCATGGGTCTCCTCTCGATCACTCCAATGTTGCTGTCGGTCGTTTCACTCACACGGTCTCGGTGCTGGTGTAGCACGCGCTACCACTCCAGATGTTGGTCATCGGACGGTCAGCGACAATCCCAGCGTTACCAGCAAATGCCCTGGTAAATGCCATTCTGCTCGGTGCTCTGTTTGGCAATGCCCACCAGATCGATGAGTATTTGATCACCATGCATCATACGCGGGACTTGGCTAAAGATCGTACTGCCATTGGCAATCACCAACACTTCGCCATGCTCAACGACGGCCTCAACAGAGGACAGCATAAGCGAGGCGATATGCGGGATCTCACGTTCGAGAAAGGAGCGGTTAGCGCCAATGAGATTGTCAGGGCGCACATTTTCATCGTAGATGCGAACGTCATAGCCACGACCCACCAGCGTTTCGATCAAGGTGACCATTGGGCTTTCGCGCACATCATCGGTGCCCGCTTTGAAGCTGAGACCCAGGATGCCGACCTTTTTGCGGCCGGCCCGTTCAATCATCGCGATACCATAGTGTACATGACGCTGGTTGCTGGGCAGAATAGAGCTGAGCATCGGTGCATCAATATCGCGCTCTTTGGCACGGTAGAGCAACGCACGCAAATCTTTGGGCAGGCACGAGCCGCCAAAGGCAAACCCAGGACGGAGGTAGTACGGGGACAGGTTGAGTCGGCGATCCTGACAGAAAATGCGCATGACTTCCTGTCCATCGATGTTATGGGCTTTACAAATGGTACCGATTTCATTGGCGAAGACGACTTTCAAGGCATGGAAGGCATTATCGGCATACTTAACCATCTCGGCGGTAGGAATATCGGTGCGCACAAGTGGCGCCTCAATGCCGTTGTACAGTTGCTGCACCAGATCACCAGAACGCTGATCGATAGCGCCAATGATAATATGGCTCGGGCTGTAATAGTCGGCAATCGCGCTCCCTTCGCGCAGAAATTCGGGGTTCATGCTCACCCCAAAGTCGGTGCCAGCCAGTTTATGCGACACTTCTTCGAGCACGGGCACGAGTTGCTCTTGCACTGTACTGGGCAGCACGGTGCTGCGCACTACGACGACGTGATAGTCGTTTTTGACAGCCAACGCTTTGCCGATTTCGCGGCAGACATTTTGCAGATAGGTGATTTTGAGGCTGCCATTTTCGTTGCTCGGTGTCCCGACACAGATAATACTGATATCGCTGTCGTGGACGGCGACTTCACTATCGGTGGTGGCTCGCAAACGTTCCACGCGCACGCCTTCGGCAATCATCTCGTCGAGACCAGGCTCGATAATCGGTGAACGGCCAGAGGCAATATATTCAACTTTCAGTGGGTTAATATCCACACCAATGACAGTATGTCCTTCACGGGCCAGGCAGGCTGCAGAGACACAACCGACATAGCCAAGACCGAAAATACTCACTTTCATCTGATATCCTCTCTTTTCCTATCTAATAGGCACTGTTTATCCTAATAGCGTGATGCTGGTATTGCCAGGTGATGGTGCAACCGACCGTTTTTACACAGTTGGACGCACTACGCGGGCTTGCTGATCAATAAACTGGCGGTGCCAGAGTTCGACATTGAGCAATGCCCAGATCAGGGCACCGTGATCGGCGAAACCGGTGTCGTGCTCATTGAGCAGGTTTTCAACATAGTCTGCCTCAAACAGGCCACGTTGACGAATGGTAGCGGGCGATAAGGTATCGCGCACGTACGCCCGAATTTCCTCATCCTGACGCAACCAGACCGGTATGGGGATGGGGAATCCCTTCTTTTTGCGGTCGATAATGGTATCGGGAAGCAGGGAACGAGCGACCTTTTTGAGTAAATATTTGCGGGTAAGACCCTGGAGTTTGAGATTGGGCGGCAACGATGCGGCAAACTCAACCAGTTTGTGATCGAGCAACGGCACCCGCGCTTCAAGCGAATTGGCCATGCTGGTTTTGTCGCCACGGGCAAGCAGGTCATCCGGCAGCCAGAGCTTCGTATCCACATAGAGCATGCGGTTCAACACGTGGGTTGCATCGGTACGGGTCAGGTGTTCGGCAAACACGCGCCGTGCCGAATGGCCTGGCAATGATTGTTTGAATGTGTCCGAAAGCAGCGCCGCTTTCATATCGCTGTTGAACAGGGGAAACCAGTTGAGCAAACGGGTGACTTCATCGGTGTGGCACAGCGCATAGAGCGCAATTTTGGGCCGACGCAGACCAGGCAGCCGGTTGGTCAGAGACATGGCAAGGCCGCGCATTGAGAGCGGAATGTGCCGGAAGATCGGCGAGAACTGCTCGCCTGAGTAGCGCGCGTAACCAGCAAAAAGCTCATCGCCGCCTTCACCGGTGAGCACCATTTTGACATGGCGGGCGGCTAATTCGGCAACCATGTAGTTTGCCAGCGAGGCTTCATCGGCAATCGGCTGATCCAGGTGCCAGACCACTTTTTCGGATAGATTGATAAACTCACGTGGGCCAATAAAAATATCATAGTGATCGGTCTGATACTGCTTGGCAACCATATGGGCATAGGGCAATTCACTCCACGCATCGGCGCCGGGGCCTTCAAACCCCACAGAGAAGGTTTTAACCGGTTCATTCAAGAACTGGCTCATCAGCGCAACAATCGTGCTTGAATCAACCCCACCACTGAGAAAGGCACCAAACGGCACATCGCTGACCAGGTGCATCCGCACGCATTCGTGCAGCAGTTCATCGAGCTGTTCGGTATATTCGGCTTCGCTCAATACGCCATGCTGGCTCCGCGCAAAGGACAGGTCCCAATACTGGTTGAGCGTGATACCGTGACCATCACAGGCCAACGTATAGCCTGGTGGCAACGCAACGATACCGGCAAACATCGTCTGGGGTGCGGGTACATATTTGAGCGAGAGAAAGGTACTGAGACCGTCCAGGTCCAGGCGGGCATGGACCTGCGGATGTTGCAGCATCGCCTTGATTTCGGAGCCAAAGACCAGACCATCGGCGGTACAGGTGTAGTAGAGCGGTTTGATGCCCAGCCGATCCCGCGCGATAAACAGCCGGCGGCGGCGTGCATCCCAGATAGCAAAGCCAAACATGCCGCGCAACTGATGCACGCAATCATCACCCATAACTTCGTACAGACGTAAAATCGCCTCGGTATCGGAGGCCGTGTGAAAGATAGCCCCCTGGCGTTGGAGTTCTTCACGTATTTCACGGTAGTTGTAGATTTCGCCATTAAACACCACCGCGATAGTCTTATCGTGGCTATACATGGGCTGATGCCCACCGGCCAGGTCGATAATGCTCAGGCGGCGCATGCCGATGGCAAGGTCGTGATCGAAATGCTCGCCCTGGTCATCGGGGCCGCGATGAAAGATGGCATGCAGCATATCCAACAAGATGTCCGGATCGGCCGGTTTGTTGTGAAGATAGTTGTAAAATCCGCAAATACCACACATAAGCAACCTCTCTTTATCTGCTCTGTTCGTCTACCGTCAGGCGATCTATCATTGCTGATAGGACGCAGTGGTCGGGCTTGATTCCATCATCGGCGGAGTGCTGGTTTCGCTTTCCAAGTCGCCAGCGAGGCGCTGCATAATTGCAACGGTCTTGCGTGCATTGGCAGCAGGAAAGTAGTGCTCAGCGATGACCCGGTTCTGCTGTGCGAGACGTTGGCGCAACTCGCGCGATTCATAGACCTGCCGAATAGCTTGAGCCAGACCATCAACGTCATTTTCAGCCACAATGATTTCTTTGACAATACGTGGTATCTCCACATGGCGTGAGGTGATGACCGGCTTGCCCATCGCCATCGCCTCCATAATCACCACAGGGAAGCCCTCCGCTACCCCCGCGCTATCCGTGCGACAGGGCAGGCAAAAGACATCACAGGCACGGTACATGGCTTTGAGCGCATTACCACTCTGTTTGCCAAAAAAGGCCACGCGTGATTCAATGCCAAGCTGTTTGGCGAGGCCACGAACATCAACCGCGGTAGTTTCGGTGCCTTCACCACCAACCACCCAGACTTCAATATCCTCTTGATCCAGTTGCTTGATCGCCCGAAAGAGAATATCGTGCCCCTTGCGTTCCACAAAAAAGCTGACAATCAGAATAGTGAATTTGGCTTCCGGACGATAATCCGCAATATCAAGGCCACAGCGCACCACCTCAACACGAGCCGGGTCAATCGCAAAGTGGTCGCGCAGATACTCGCGGTTGTAATCGGTGACGGTGATAATCTGATCGCAGGCATTGAGCGCATGCAAAAAGAGGCGCGGGTTCGGGTTATCGTACAGCTCATAGGCATGAATCGTCACCACCAGCGGTTTCTCGACAATGCGTTTGCAAAAGTAGCCCACAAAGAGCTTATGATCGCCAAAAGTCGCATAGATTACATCAACATCAAGCATATGGCGAGCAAGTGACCAGGCGATCATATAATCAATCAGTGCGCGAAATCGAATCGCTTCGCGCAGCAGTTGGAGATACCTGACCGGTGACTGAAAAAGAAGATGGGTTGCAGCAACAGCACCAGCAGGGGGTGCCAGCGGTAGAGTTGCCATTCGGGGCGGGGATTGTAGAGGCCGGGGTTGAATTTGGTGGGGAAGAGACTCACCGACAGACCCTGTGCGGTGAAGAAGGTCAGTTCACGGTAGATAAATTGTTCCAATCCTTTTTTCATGGTCGCAATCACACCAATGCGCATGGTTTTGGCTCCATCTAGGTATTCAATGCTGGTGCAAGCCTTGAGAGACAGACTCTCAACGGATGATACGCAAATGGCGTTCATCGATATAATACGTAGGTGCGGCTTGTAGCCGCACAGCGGTCGGCACGACCGCACGCTGTCCGGACGCACGCCAAGCACGCACGTATCAGACGCAGGTACGACGCCAGTCTGCATCGATATAATACGTAGGTACGACTA
>JAAURD010000032.1 GCA_012034075.1 Chloroflexaceae bacterium
AGCGATGCTTGCCATTAGGTATGAGTCGTTGCCAAAAACCCCTTACCTATGCTACTATCAGAACATCAGGGGGGGCTTTCCTGCCGTGTTTTGGCAGCTAGTGGTGAGGATACTATGCCACGGGTATTACTTCTGCATGCTTCGGTTGGAGCTGGTCATAAGCGTGCGGCACAGGCGCTTGCGAAAGCGTTTGAAACAACCTATCCAGGTGAAGTACGTGTCGAAGATGTGCTGGATCATACGCCCAGGCTATTTCGGCGTGCCTATGTCCGTTCATACCTCAAACTTACTGATCAGGCGCCATTGCTGTGGGGCTATTTTTATACCAGCACCAATGAAGACCCAGAACTGGCTGAAGTGAGTAACAACATTCGCAAAGCCGTGGAAGGGATCGGAACTGCTGGTCTCAACAAATTACTTAAATCCTTTCAGCCAGATGTCATTATTTGTACGCACTTTCTGCCCATTGAGTTGCTGGTGAAACTCCGGCGCAAGGCGCGGTTTACGCACCCGGTGTACTGTGTCATTACCGATTATGGAGCACATACATTCTGGACCTATACAGAGATTGATGGGTATTTTGTTGCCACAAAGCAGGTACGCGAACAATTGATGCAACGTGGTGTGTCACGGCTCATTATTCATGAAAGTGGCATTCCCATCGACCCGGAAGTGACCTGCGACAAACAACGTGATGTCTTACGGAAACACTATGCGTTACCCTTCGATACCCCGGTGATCACACTGTTTGGTGGCGGCATGTCAAACGAACATGTCCGTGTCATTGCAGAGGGCTTGCTGCGGAGCGATCAGGCCGGTCTCCTAGTGATTGTTGCCGGTCGCAATGAAACCCTGGTCGAATCACTGGCAGACCTCGTACCAGGACCCAACATGGGGGTTCGGGTGCTTGGGTTTATCTCGTATGTTGATGATCTTATTGTCTCCAGTGATCTGGTCGTTACCAAGGCGGGTGGCCTGATTATCAGTGAAGTACTGGCTCGTGGTATTCCACTCGTCGTCATCGAACCCATACCAGGGCAGGAAGAATGGAATGCCGACTTTGTGGTGATGAGTGGTGCCGGCATTCAGCTCCGTATTGCCGAGTCAGTTGCCCCGGCGGTTCAACGTCTGTTACAACGCCCCCACTTGCTTGCTGAGATGCGAGCCGGAGCAACCCAGGTTGCTCGACCACGTGCAGCAGATGACATTGCCAAACAGATTATGGTTCGTCTTGCCGAGCAATAACCGTGGTGTTAGGACGATAGAGTTCATTTTGAAGCCAGGTTACCACATTCTTTTTGCGCTCTCAGATACAGGTCACGGTCATCGCAGTGCTGCTACTGCCATTAAGGCAGCAATGCTACAGCTGAGTCGTGACCCCCTCACCTGTACCACATTGGATATTTTGCGTAGTTCAGCACTGCCACTGCTCCAACAAGCTCCTACGCTCTACCAGCAATTGCTCTTACGTTGTCCCTTCTGTTATAACACGCTCTTTCGCTGGAGCAACCAACGATGGTTGATGCAACCATATGCATGGCTGTCGGTTGCCATGGCCCATCGACAATTGGTGCAGCTATTTGCATCGCTCAGGCCCGATCTTGTTGTCGTCACGCATCCACTCGTGAATCGTCTGGTTTCCCAACTCCGTCGTCAATATCGACTCTCGTATCGTATCGTAACCGTCGTCACCGATCTGGTGACACTGCATACATCCTGGCTCGACCCCGATGTTGATCTCTACCTCGTGCCAACGCTTGAAGCAGCATGGATTGCACAACAACATGGGATACCTCCAGCACAGATCATATACACCGGCTTCCCGGTGCATCCTGATTTTGTGCAGCAGCAGCAGACACAACATGAGGCACGACGTACTCTGGGTCTCCAACAAGATCGCTTTACCCTGCTGATAACTGGTGGTGGAGCAGGTTGTGGACAGATGAGTGATCTCGTTGCAGCTGTGCATGCAAGGTTCCCGACACAACAACTGCTGGTCGTAACAGGTCACAACCAACCGCTGTATCACAGGCTCATGAGCCGCTATCGTAGCTCTCTGATCCATATTTTCGGGTTTGTAACCAATATGCACCTGTTGATGACTGCAAGCGATGCTGTTATTACCAAAGCCGGGCCTGGAACATTAATGGAGGCAATGACCCTGGGGCGTCCGTTGATCATGACTGAAGCGGTGGGTATGCAGGAAGAAGGCAACATCAACTGGGTTCTGGACCATGAATATGGTATGTTCTGTCCATCGCTGGGACACGTGTTGCAGGCAGTAGTGCAATTACAAAAGCGATCAGGAGCACCACGCACAACAGATAATGGGCCGAGAATATTGATGCAGCAAGGGACTTATCGTATTGCTGCTGTGATATTACAACAACTGGCAGATACAAAACCAATGATAGACAGGATATCATTCTCTTCTGTGTTATTCCATGATAAAACAGCGAGCAGTATACTATCTTATCAGCATGATATGGTGAGTATGCTTCTTCAATTAAAGGCACGTTCATGACTCGATTGTCTGGCTTACCAGTTACATCGTTGATCTCAGTATACAATCAAGGATTGGTTGACAAGCGCAATACACTTGATTATACTACCATCAGTCATCATTAGATACCGTCCAGACGGTATTTCCTGGATCATCCAGATGACATCGGATGGGGCCGTTACGATGTCATCTTTGCATCATCGATAACGCTTCAATTGTTTTCCCTGGTAAAAACCATGTAGATATTGTTGCTCCTGACCAGAAGACACATCAGGAGTAAGATGGTAATGGAAAAAAATGCAAGAACAACCGATTATTAACTTTTCAGCCATTATTGATCCACCTCTACGCTGGTGGAGACTCATCGTTACATGTGTTCTGGTCTCGATACTGGTTACGTCTGTCTCATCGGGAGTAAACCAATTGGAAAGGACCGCGTTTTCTGACCAGGTCTATGTCTCAAGTGCCGATGTTGCCGTTATGGGCCTGAGCACCGACGTATTACTGGATAACTCGGTCAAAACCACCGTATTATCCGTCCGAACGGTGGGATCGGATACCCTGTTGGCCCTTACGCATAGTAGCATCGTCGCTGAAGCAGTTGCGAAACAGCTTGAAGCACAGGGTGCGGGTGAACAAAATCCGTTACGTTTGCTTTCCCGTATTCAGACTTCCTTTGTTGGCGCAGAAGATGTCTTGGAAGACGGTCAAAAGGTCAATACCAACCTGATACGCATCACAGCAACAGACCCGGATCAAGAACGGGCGGCACTGTTAGCGAATGCCTGGGCTGATGCCTATACCAATCTGATCAATGATCTCTATGGGACTATTCCTAATAGTAGCAAAACCGAGGTTCAGGCAAATGTAGAACAAGCCCGACAGACGTATGAAGATGCCCAGGATGCATTGATCGCGTTTCGCGAGCAGAGCCGTCTTGATGAACTGCAACGCGAGATAAGCGATAAACGTTATACATTGTCACTGCTCAATCAAGCTCGCACGACGGTGCTTTCATCAACGATGATATCGTCTATCGATGCGCAGACACAGTTCTATAATGCTCAGGTTGCTGCTACACTCGATAATCAATTGCTCGCGTTTGAAAAAGAACTTGAACGGAAACGTCTCTTGCTGTCAGGATATATTGATGAGCAAACCGCGGCACGTCTGGATAGTTTTCTGAGCCAGGCCCAGGAACGCCGGCAAACGCTGAAGAATGCCTATGCACAGAAACAAGAGTTCGAAAACTTTCTCAGTGATGCTCGCATCCTGCGCGAACAAGCACGCCAGGGCGGTGATGCTGAGTCGACAACACTGGCTCTGACATTGCTCAAAGCACGGATTGTCGGATCACAAGATTTGAATTTTGACTCACTGGCTGGGATTGAAGCGTTTACACCTGCAAACATTGTGGCTGATACCGAAGCACTGGTGGCTGCGTTGGAAGCTGAGTTGCTGGAGGTTGATGCGGTTATTGCAGAGCAGCGTCAGTTGCTGATGAACGATGCAGGTTTGGATTTGACACAGGCCCCGGATGATACTGAACTGACACGTTTGATCACGCAACAATATCCCGAGCTTTTTGAAAGTGGGGAACTCGGTCAATTGAGCCAGACCCAGGTAGTCACCGACTCTCTGGCCCAATCGGCTCAGACTCTGCAACAGAATTTGTCCCTGATCGAGAATGATGTTGAAAACCTGCTGGATATGTCGTCAGGAACATTCTTGAATCAGACGATTATGACATTTGAACAGGATCTTCGCGAACTACAAGCAGCATTGGAGCGGGAAAAGGGGAAAGAAGAAAACCTGGTGCTAGAACGAACCCTTGCGTTTCAAGCATATACCCTGCTGTCACGAAAACTGGCCGAATTTGATGTGGCCGATAGCCTGCCCAATATCGAGGTCAGCGTTGTCTCACGAGCCCTTATCCCCAACAGGCAGGTGTCCGAGAGTACGATAACCTCCTCGGTAGAAACCACCGGGCGCGGATTGCAACTGCCGCCGTTGGTGCTTGCTGTGCTTGTCGGTCTAGTCATTGGTCTGATGGCTGCCTATCTGCTCGATTACCTGGGACCTGAGTCAGTCCCCCAGAACCTGGTAGGCAAACCCGATGCCTGGTGGAACCGAGCTTTTCGTTGGGTCGTAAAGCCCGCCAGATTGCGACGTCGTGAACGTGATGGAGCAAATCAGGCAATAGAACAACCATTTGACCATCCAGGACATGATGATCCTGAATCACCACCGGATGAGAGTCAAAAACCCTGATTGCGGTAAAGCCATGGGGAGAGATCACTGCTCGTTTCTCCCCATGGCTCCCATGTGAACATCGTCCTTTGTAAAACCGTTGTGTCCTTCGTGTGCCTTGTGGTGCATTACAGCAGTTCTTTTCATAGCTCGGTGTGCGCCGAGCGCATGGTCGTCTGTTGGCATAAAATGCTATGAGGCCGTTTTCAGGTAATGAACCAGGGTTTCACCATCGATCCCTTTCAACATGACTCGCTGACTCTCGATCGACTGACCTTGTAAGAACGACGCGACCTCTGGGTCGGTACGTATGATATCGGTAAACACAATATCGTTCCCATGCGATAATCCCTGGACACGGGCTGCTGTGTTAACCGTCGTTCCAAAGTAATCGGGTCGTTCATTCAGCGTTACACTTAAGCATGGACCACAATGCAAACCAACTTTCAGAATAAGGCGCTCTTCGCCACTGAGTTGACGTTGCTCGTTTAAGGTGTCGATAGCCTCCTGCATTTGCAGTGCGGCCAGGAAACTCTCACGTGGTGACTGAAATGCAGCCAGGATAGCATCACCTATCGTCTTGACGACGGTTCCGGTCATCCTATCAGCTACCTCCATTAAGGCATCAAAGTGAAGCCGGACAAGATGATATGCACGAGGATCACCACGACGCGCATACAGTGCGGTGGAACCAGCAAGGTCGGTAAAGATCAAAGCTACCCGTGTGACTTTCAAACTTTCATCGGGGAGAATCCGCTGCTGCGGAAAGAGCCGTTCAAATTCTGGTATCAACATCAGGGTTAATCCCGAAGAGAACCCAAGGCGTTCATTGATAGCTTGCCGAAATGCCGTGTCATTGGCTGTATCGGGTAACCGGCGAAATCGTTCATGCGGGCTAAACGTGACCCGAACCTCGTGATCGAGGTGAGGCGCAAAATGAAACTGGCACATTGCACAATCATCCTCGTGATGAAGTTGCCCTAATGAATGACCCATGTGTCCAATATTGCCACACTTGGGGCAACGGACATCCCAGTGTAGATCGACCAGACCCTCATACATTGCGAGCAGCAGTATCTTGAGTGTCCGTCGTTCATCCAGTGTTAATCGCTCTGCCAGATAGCGCGGATTCATGTGAAACACTTCGTGATCGGGTGACTCGGTGAGAAAGGCTATAAAGCGATTGGCAAGCTCTTCTTCGACACCGTGCTGTTTCAATGTTACCGCTGCTTGTTCCGCTCCCTGCACATTTTTATGGTCTGTTGATGTTGTGGTGTTACCAAATAATCGCGTAAACCATCCCATGATCTCTATCCTTTATGCTATGATGATGCTTCTCAAAGATCTCGGTTGCTGGTCTGTGCATACGCTGGCGCTCTGGAAATAGCCGTCTTGGATCGCTTGCTCCAGAGATCGATGTCTTCAAGCAATATGAACGGTATCTATCATACCAAATCTCAGTAGCACCGACCAGGTATTGCGATTTTGCCTGTGGCTCAGGTTTGTCGATATAATGCCCTCGTCTTGTCGCTTGTCAAAGAGTATAAATTGTGTGATACTGTTATGAAAGTCTATCACAGATAATCATACGATGTTCTCTATCAGGCTGATGCACTGTTCTTTGTTTGATAGCTAAGAAAGGCGAACTGGTTATGAACCAATTGTTAGCCCATTCGGATCTGGCTCCGATTGCTGAGAAAATCCAGGCTGGCGAACGTCTCTCCTTCGAGGATGGCATGCAACTTTATGCCAGCCAGAACCTTATGGCAGTAGGGTACCTGGCAAATACCGTCAATCGGCGCTTGAACGGTGACCGTGTCTATTTTGTGCAGAATCGTCATCTCAATCCGACCAATATCTGTGCCTTTCACTGCAACTTCTGTTCATTTCGACGTAATGGCGATGAAACCGATGCGTACATATTGAGCGTTGATGACATTGTCGAGCGAGCTGCACAGACGTACACTGAACGGACCAGCGAATTTCATATTGTGGGCGGACTCCACCCGGATTTGCAGCTTGATTATTACTGTAACATGTTACGGGCGTTGAAACAGGCCTTTCCCCAGGTGCGACTCAAAGCCTTTACGGCTGTCGAAATCGATTATCTGGCCCGAATCTGTGGAGTTGATTGGCAGACGGTGTTACAAGCCTTGTCAGAGGCTGGTCTGGATGCTATGCCGGGCGGTGGGGCCGAAATCTTTCACTCACGAGTACGACGCAAAATCTGCCCAGAAAAAGTCGATGGTGATGGCTGGCTAGCTATTCATGGCATTGCCCATGGCCTTGGCATTCGTACCAATGCAACCATGCTCTATGGGCATATCGAGCATGATAGTGATCGCGTCGATCATTTGTTGCGACTGCGTGAGCAACAGGATAAAACGGGTGGTTTTATGACCTTTGTTCCCCTAGCGTATCATCCAGAAAACAATAATCTCGGACGGATGCGCAAACTTGATTTTACCACCGGCTTTGAGGACTTACGTAATCTTGCGATTAGTCGTATACTGCTCGATAACTTTGCCCATATCAAAGGCTACTGGGTCATGATAACCCCGGCTCTCGCCCAGCTTTCGCTCTCATTTGGCGTCAGTGATATAGATGGTACCGTCATTGAAGAACGTATCTACCATGACGCGGGAGCACGTACCGATCAGGGGCTGACCCGCCGTGATCTGATTCATCTCATCCGCGCCGCTGGCAAAACCCCGATAGAACGGGATGCCCTCTACAGCGAGGTGGAAGCGGTTGCATAAGGAAGCTCTGCCCACGCTAGGCACTATCGACTACCTCAATACCCAGCCGGTCGAGTATTATCTCGACCGTTACCTCCCTGGTATCCAGCGTGTGCGGGATGTACCCACGGCAATCAACCGTGCGCTGCTCGAAGGCCGGGTCGCTATCGCGCCGATTTCGTCTTACGAGTTTGCACGTCATAGTGATACCCTCCTGCTGGTACCAGGGCTTTCGATAGCAACATTGGGCGCCGTCAATAGTGTTTTGCTCTTTACCTGGCATCCGGACCCACGTGAGCTTGATGGGCGTATGGTGGCACTGAGTGATCAGTCATCTACCAGCGTCAATTTGCTGTGTGTGCTGTGCGAACACCACTATACCATTACCCCAGAGTGGCAGACCCAACCCCAAAACCTCGACACCATGCTTGATACCGCTGCGGCTGCACTGCTGATTGGGGATCAGGCGCTGACTGAAGGGGTAGTACGCCGCCATATTGGTCAGCGTGGCCTGCCCTATTGCTTTGACCTGGGCGACGAGTGGCTGAAACTGACGGGCCTGCCCTTTACCTTTGCGGTCTGGGCAGTTCGTCAGGATTGTGCAGATGCGATACGCACCGCTGGCATTGTTCCAGCACTCTATGCGGCACGCGCCGAAGGATTGAGACATGTTGAACAGCTTGCCCAGGACTACGCGCCACGTCTCGGTTTGCCTTCGGGTGTTTGTACCAAATACTTGCGTGATTTGCGCTATCATCTTGATTCTGGTGATAGTGAAGGCTTGCGCGTCTTTTTGCAGTATGCCCTGCCTGACTTCGACTGGCAACGCGTTCAGTACTTCTCCTGACCGCATCCATCTCCAGGAACCACCGCTTCTCTGTGCTACCTTGCTCCTTTTGCTATCAAGTTTGTCGCTTCGGTGAATGTTTCTTCACACTGAACGGTTCTGTTACGTCAACCAACATGGCCTCTTGTACAAGTGATCTTTTGTCCGGACCAAGAAACCGTCATATGGTCGTCATATGGATAGAACATCGAGGTTGCCTTCGTTGGTAGTGAAACATGTACCAAATTCCCTCTTGCAAATCATGAGACTTGTATGTATAATATATACAGTTACATCGCACACGGATTTGTGCAAAATAAACAAAGAACACAATAACCAGAACGGTTCAGGTGAAGATGCCTGGATCAAACAAGCAAAGGAGATGACAGACCATGGCAACGTACATTATGTTCAGCAAACTGAATGGCGAGGGTTCACGTGTGGCATTGCAAGATCGACCAGACCGGATTGATGCGATTGATCAAGATTTAGAAGCAATGGGCGTACAAGTTGTGGCACAGTATGCTGTGACTGGTCAATATGATATGGTCAGTATTGTCGAGGCCCCTGATACCGACACGGTGATGAGCGCTGAAGTGGCACTGTTTGACCAGACTCATACGCAGACCCTCATGGCCGTTCCGATGGCTGAATTTCAAGAACGCGTTCAACGTTAGGTTCGTTCGTATCGTGGTAATGCACGGAAAAGACATGGTGACTGCTGGTTAGCAGTGATACAAAAAGGTACTAAACAACGAGTGGGGAGGCCGATGGCCTCCCCAACTTGCTTGTATGATTGCGATGTCACTCGTTGTTATAACAAAACCACTACTCCCGCCCTTGGTTGGCGTGATAGGGGGTAGCTCACGAGGTAACACGAGGAAACACGAGGATATACAAAGTGCGGAGTCCGCCATAAGGCAGACAAAGGTTGTTATTAGGAGTAGCGCCTTGCTATATCTCTATCATACCACACTCGGTTACCAAAATTCAATAGTCCTTTTTTCCTGCTTTTGCATGAACCGTGCATGTTCTGTTGCTCGTGGTCTGACCACATTGATCGGGTGCGTTCAGATGGAGGGCAGGGTTTGCAGCCTGCCAGTGCCAGCTTCAAGCAGTCGTTCCTCGTCATATCAAGCAAGATGGTTAAATCGCTGGTATGCCTCAGGGCTATCCAATGTACGGCCTCACTCTTCGACGTCAATTACCGGAACCCAGCCCTCTCTGGCAACAATCTGTTGCCCCTCGGGACTGAGCGCAAAATCCACAAAGTTCTGAGCGAGATGGCGACTTAACGAGCCAGTGATCAACAAGAGCGGTCGCTGCAACGTATAACTCTGATCCAGGGCCGTCTCTGGGCTAGGCACAATCTCATCAATCGTCAGCACCTTGATTTCATCCGGGTTAATATGCCCAAAACCAATATACCCGATAGCATTGGGCGTCGTTGCAACTTTTCGTTCTACCTCGCCAGCCGTAATTTGAACATCAACGACCGATTCATCTGGTTGTTGATCATCCAGAACAATTTCATCAAAAGCGCCTCTTGTGCCCGAAGTCACTTCGCGTACTACCGGTAAAATGGGCATGTCCTCACCGCCTACTGCTTGCCAATTGGTCACTTCGCCAAGGTAAATCGCACGCAACTGCTCCAGGCTCAGATCGTCTACCGGATTATCTGGATGAACGATGACAGCCAGAACATCAATCGCAATCTGGTGTAATTCCATACCAGCCAGAATCTCTTCGTCATCCAGATGACGTGAGGACATCCCAATATCAACATCGCCTTTCTGTACCGCTTGAATACCGACAACCGATCCACCAGCCCCGATATCAAGTTGTACATCAGGATGGATGTTGTTATACACGGTCCCCATCGCTTCTACCAGTGGCTGCACGGTGGTGCTGCCCACCATACTAATACGTCCCTTGAGTTCTCCCTGTGGCGTCACTGACATTGCTGTAGTCTCGGTCGTTTCCGTTGCCGGTGGTTGATCAGCACTGGCACATCCTCCAATCAACACGATCAGCAGAAAAGCTATCAGTCCTTTTAGCACTGGTTTTCCCCCATCTCTCTGAATGACCCTTCGTCAGCCGGTTGTTGTCCATCGGTCGTGCTTCTATCTTCTAATGGTGCATTATCAGGCACAGGGAAGCGTACCCAGAAACAGCTCCCTTCATGTTCAACACTCGTAAAACCAATCTGTCCCTTGTGAATCTCGATGAGCGAGCGTGTCATCGCCAGGCCCAGACCAGTACCCCCCACTTCGACACTGAGCGGATTTTCGGACCGAAAAAACCGAGTAAATATGTTGGGTTGATCACTGGCACGAATGCCAACACCAGTATCTTCTACCGTAATGAGCAGTGATCGCTGACTGCGATACTTCCAGGGCATACTGTCGTGCGGTTGGCTTGGTAACAGGGCCGAATCATCGATCTCATAGGCATGCACAACCACTTGCCCACCACGATAAACATACTTGACGGCATTGGAAATCAAGTTCGTCAGAATCCGGCGGAAGTGCAGCGCATCGATCCAAATCGGTAACATTTCTGGTTGTGTTTCCACATGAACCGTAACAGAACGTTTGGCAATCAACTCTGCCAGACTGTCCAGGGATTCTTGTATCACAACATCAGGTGCTACCCATTGACATCGTGGACGTTCGGATCCCTGTTCGAGACGTGCAACCTCAAGCAATTCATTGACCAGCACAATCACATTATCGGTCTGCTGCTTGATAACACCCAGACACATCTGTTGCGTTTCATCCAGATTATCAATGCGGCCTTTCACCAGAATATCAGCAAAACCCTTGAGGCTGGTGAGTGGTGTCCGTAATTCGTGGGAAGCTGTTGCAATAAAGGAGCTTTTTGCGCGATCTGATTCAACTGCCTTGGTGACATCCTGGATCACCACGACCGCCCCGGTCTGTGCCCCGCCTTGTCCAAGCGTTGGTGCGCTCTTCAAACGGACGATACGTGGACCGAGCGACACCTGTTCTTCAGTCGGCTGCGAGTCGCTTGTATCGGTCAGCTCACTGCGCACCTGTTGAATGACTTGTTGCAAGCCAACCAGCTGCATAGAGTCAGGGTATGTTATCATGGTATCGAGTTTTTGACCAGTCAACTGGTGGACATCTTGCTGGAGGATCTCAGCAGCAGCCGTGTTAATCACCACAATGCGTTCATCCATATCGACCGCCAGCACACCATCGGCAATACTTTGCAAAATCGCTTCCCGTTCGCCCGCTGTCCGCGCTTGGTGATCGAGGAGATCACTGATTCGGGCCGTTGCCTTGTCAAATGCACGTCCCAAGCGTCCAATCTCATCGTTGTGGATAAGATCAGCGCGTTGTGACAGATCGCCCTCGCCAACCGATTGCGCCACACGTGCCAATTTCAGCACTGGACGGGTCATGCTCTGCGCTAACCAGAAACCGCCCAGCAGCAACAGCACCAGGGTTAGCGTGCTTGCAATCAGGGTCACTTGCAAACCCGAAGCGACAATCTCGTCCGCACCTTGTTCGTTGATCTCAAGTGATACTGTGATCTCGCCATCACCTATAGCAGTGGTGGTATAACGTTCCAGACCACGCTCTGTCTCAACGTTAACGCTCCCACTTCCAACCGAATGAGCATCAGTGAGCGAGACTTCGGCAGTCAATTCGAGGTTTTGTTGTAACCGGATCAACAAGGCTTCCAGGTCTAAGATAGTATAGACGCTTGCAAGACGCTGGTCATCTTCGGCGAGCATTGGATGACACACGATGAGCAGGCGTGCTCCCTGGAATGTGGCTAACTGATGATTGGTCGTTTTGCATGGCACAAGGAGTTCGCGGCCATCGATACTGATAGATTCTAGATGTGAAGGGGCAATATTCACCCGTGCTTTGCGGTCATCATCGAGCACAATGATCTGATCCAGGCGCAAACGATCTAAAACCGGTACGACCCGATCAACCATGGCAAGAGAGGTATTTTCGCCGTCCTCTTGCTGTTCACTCAGCAGCGCCTCTCTGAGCAGATCATCTTGTGCTAATAATTCAGCGGCCTCAGTTGCATCGTTCTGACTCTGTTCTAGCCCATCCACAACACGACGTTCTTCATCATTCAGTTGACGGTTCAGAATACGTTCGCGGGTGGCATTCGTGCTAATCACAAAGCCAATCGTACTACCCAGAATCGAGAGCAGCATGAGGATAAACAGCGGCACCAGCATTTTGGTACGAATACCAAAGCTGGACCAGTCAAACCAACGCCATCTGGTGTATGGCTGTGGGTCAAATGGGGATGTCGGGGAACGCGTAACGTCATCCATATGATGGCATATGCGCAATGGTAGAGAAACGTCTGTTGATGACGATCAGATCCAGAATAGGACAACACCAACGCACGATAACCGGCATACTTGCCCCCCATGAGAATTGTGCTAGATCAGGTTCCTTTCTCAGAGTAGCGGTGAGTTCATCTCCTGTCAAGAGCTTGAGACAACATTTTACATACTCTTAACATCTCCTTAACATGATAACCTGGTATATCCTTCATTTGTGTTTTTTTCATTCAATCATATAAGATCTATGTTGACGATACTACCAATGGCTGATGCATGATGGGTTACAGCAAGAGCGTTTGGAGTTCGGTGCTCTTGAGTAAAACAGGTATCAGAGATTGAAAGAACGTCAACCATAGACGGTGCTGTGCCACATGCCATTTCCTAGAGCGAGCAAAAACGGGCGAACAACATGAGCACACGTTCCTGGCAACTCAGTGCCCTATAAAAAGCATGGACGAATAGAGCAGATGGACAACACGGAAAGGAATTAAACAGATGGGCGTTAATGGATGTATTCTGGTCGGACTTATTTTATTTATAGCTACGCCATTTATCGTAATGGTCGCTGTATTCCTCTCTCAGACTTTTAATCTGTCTCCACCCGGGTCTCTATTTTACGCTTGTATTTTTGTGTTGTATGTGTTGCCAAACCTGATTCGTTGGCTTTTTGAGTCATGGGAGTAGACGAGTTTGGCAGTATTGAGCGTACCGAAAAGTAGTGCGTTTTGGACACACGGTGGTTACATCATTACCACCATGGTGGTTGTACACCATTACACGGCACAATATGGATCAGAGCTGGACGCCAAGCTTCATGCTTGGCGTTCCACCCGCATACAGACCAAACGATTGCTCAAACGTATGTTGCGCGAACAACAACGAATGGAAGGATATTTGAACCAGTATTCTCCTACGATAGCACGTGCTATCACACTCATGGAAAGGCATCAAACAAATGCGCGGATGTATTCTTTCAACCATTCTGACAATTATGGGGGCAGCGCTTGTCTTACTGGTCATTGCATTCCTCAGTCAGATCCTCTTTGATCATGTGCCCTGGTATGTTTCTTCTGAGGAGGGCAAGGAGTTGATACTTGTTAACCCAATCCTGACCCAAGCGGTGCCAGGCTTCAAAGCTGTTCGGGTTGAGATTGTCCCAGAGCTGACCGCAAACCACGCGGTGACCAACAGCCTTCTGCTGATACTGACTACGGCAACCATATGTGCTGCGGTTATTGTTGGTATACCAATGAATATCGCCTTCGCATTGGCTGCTTCCGGTCCCAGTGGTCTTGGAGATGCGCTTATCAATGCAGTCGTAAACGGCGTGATCGGAATGTTGTTTGCTTTTTTTATGCCCGTGCTCATCTGGTTTGGGCTTTTTTTTCAGCAAGGCGACCTGGCATACATGATCGTCTGGGGCGTTGCTGGTTCAATTGCGCTCAGCCTCGGCTATGCTGCCGTCTCTTATGGCACCTACCAGATCTACCGTCTGAGCCGCTTTCTGGCTTCTATCCTCAAAACGACGGTGCTGTTCACCAGCAGGCGCTGGCAACTGGGCTGTGTTGGTATCGTCATTGTCGTGCTGGTCGGCGTATACTTCATCGCCCCACAGATTGGTGGTTGCCAGCCCATGCTCTATAACCAGGTGGTTGAGGGCCATCTGGATCAGGCTACGACCGCTACCTACTGCTTCTACGGCAACGCCGGCGATGTCGCCGCTATCCGCGTCTTTATCCCAGATGGCGATGTCAATCCCGTCACATATCCGCAGATCACTCTTGCTGGCCCAGATAAGCAAATCCTCGCAAGTGATGCGCAAAATAACAACCGCGTTTTTGCCTATCTGCAGCAGGCTCTTACGGAAAGTGGGTTCTACCAGGTAACCGTTCGTAGTATTGGTCAGCCAAGGCCCTATCGCATGCGGATTGAGCAGGGCGAACGTGCTGCTATGGGTGATATCAACCGCGATTGCACGGTTGATGAGACTGATTTTGAACTGATCCAGCAGCGCTTTGACACAACGGGCAATGATGATCTCGACATTGATTTGAGCGGCCATATTGATAGCGAAGACCATGATTTTGCTCGTCGTGATAGAGGACAACGCTGCCGCTAGACCAGATCACCTGTGCGCAAACACGGGGATGCAGCACCGGCTGCATCTCCTATGCCCGGTGCTCTATCGGCGCGAAGACAATGGCAATAATATGGCTATTGTCCTGGGCAATGCGGACATCCATCAGGCCATCCGTTAATTCGGCCCAGATGGCGGGTTGGCCTTGCACTGCCGTATCCATCCCTTGAACGCCAAAGAGCCAGAGCAACATACGCTCGGTCATGCCAAACAGGATGTTGCAGTCGTTGTGCTTATTCGCGCAGAAGGGGCATTCCAGAAAACGAATGACCACCAGCCGTTGCCGCTCGCTGACTGTACAAGTAATGCCCGCCTCTGATTGGAGGGTTTGCGCAAAGCTGCGGCAGGCCGCTCGTACTCGCTGCTCTTCGGCCCAGCTAAAACGCATATCGCCCACCGGGTACGTTGCAGGCGCCGGTAACCGTGTATGTTGCAATGATTGCACAATCGCATGACCCAGTAGATATTGCAGGCTATAGCTGCTATACCAGCGCCGTGTGAGCGGGTAATCACTGAGCCACCAGTTCCAGCCGACCTGCCGCGCCAGGTAGTGGTGACCGTGCGGGTAGAGCATCCGTATGGCTTGACGCAGGCGTTCAAGAAAGACATAATCAATCGATTCAGGAATACCCATATCCGAACGATAATAGGCACAAAGTGGGTTTAGCGTTGCCGTGAGCGATACCCAATCTTGCCAGCGCTGAAGGGCCGGTAGCAAATCGGCAACGGCCAGGCGCAGCAGTTCGGGGGTGCCACCAACATAGCCAAAGAGCGCAATCACCGAACCCATCAGTCCCTTGACAAAGGGCACCGGCAGCGTCTTGCCATGCAGATCCAGCCGTAACTCGCCACCTTCAAGCACATGGTGGCCTGGCATTTGTACGGGCAAACTGCGGGTCACCAGCGTGCTGATCAGGTCATCGCGTTCAAGCCAGTTGAGTACCCGTACCAGCAACTGCCCGGTCGCCGTTGCGTTCCAGAAGGTGCGCGGAATGGGCGCAGCATGTAGCCCTGCGGGTGGCATAAACAGCAGGTCAATCAGTCGTTGAATGCGCTCTGTAATAGTGTGAACAAACTGATCACCAGTGGTATTGCGAGCAATATGACCATTGGCAACCTGTACCAGGATCTCAATGTCGGTGGAAAGCTGACCAGATGGGTCGGGCATGGGTGGCAGCATCGAGTACGGGTCGAGATAGACCGTGATTTGACGCGAATGCGCCTGGAATACGGTTACGACTTCACGCAATACCTGAGCGCTATCGAAGGTGGGAGGGTTGTTGTTGGCTTGAGTACGAGACTCATCGTCTGCATCAGGTGTGTTTGCAGAAAGACTGGTATGATCGGAATGTGATGACATGGTACGCTTTCTTCTGGGTAGAACCTGAATAGGACGCCATCGTATGGTCATACCATTGTAGCCATACTTGATACAGAAATCAAGATAGTCTCAGAAGAGAGCAAGAGAACATAGGGATAATCTTGAGGTGGATAGAGCATTGGCGTGCGGTGACCGGGGGGCATGTACTGCACCCCCGGTCATTTTCAGCTTGTTCTTTAGGGGAAGGTTGGGATGTCACCTGGTGTTGGCATAGGCATTGGGGTCGGTTGGTGGCTGGGGTTCGGCGTTGGTTCTTCCGTCGGTTCTTCCGTCGGTTCTTCCGTCGGTTCGGCGGTTGGCTCAGCCGTTGGTTCTTCGGTCGGCTCAGCCGTTGGTTCTTCGGTCGGTTCGGCCGTCGGTTTGGCCGTTGGCTCAGGTTCGGATGAGCCATGAGCGGGACCCCATGATGGGAAGCGGTCGGCTTCGGGATCGTTGGTCAGTCGAATGGGTGATGATCCATCCGCATTCATAATGTAAATTTCATTGTTGTCATCACGCCCAGAGTCAAAAACCAGACGTGAGCCGTCGGGAGACCACGATGGAGCACCATCGATCGCGGGATGGTTGGTGAGATTGATCTGCACGTTGCCATCCGGGTTCATTGCAAACACTTCCCAGTTACCCACACGGTCGGTCTGGAAGGCGATGCGCTGACCATTGGGTGACCACGATGGAAACTCATCAAGACCACCACTGCGAGAGAGATTGATCTGGTTGGTACCATCCGCGTTCATGCTGTAAATTTCAAAGTTGTTATCTGCGTCACGGAAGGTCTGGAAGACAATCTGTTGCCCATCCGGAGACCAGGATGGCACCATATCGGGTAACGGGTTGTCGGTCAGACGGGTGACGTTGCCACCATCGGCATCCATCACATAAATATCGAGATTGCCGCCACGGTCGGAGTAAAAGACGATGCGTTCCCCATCGGGTGACCATTCAGGCGACCCATCGAAGCCAAGGCGGTTCGTCAAATTCACCAGGTTAGCGCCGTCCGTATCCATCACATAAATATCGCGGCCACCATCGCGGCTGGTTTGAAAGGCAATGCGGGTGCCATCGGGCGAGACGGACGGTTCTTCATCTTCGGACGGGTGGTTGGTCAGGTTCACCAGCGTGATGCCATTCAGGTCCATCACATAAATCTCGTTGTTGCCGTCACGGTTGGTCTGAAAAGCGATGAACTCTTCGCCGCTCTCGGAAGGTGGTGGCGGCGGTGGCGGCTCATAGGCACGATCATCATTGAGGATTTCGGTGCCGATTTTGGCAACTTCAAGCGTGTCGCCAGAGAACTGCAAACGCACTCGCTCAAACCACTGCACCTGCAATTCGCGACCATCGGCCAGGGTTTCGCTCTGGAGTTCGCTCAGTGGCATGCCCAGAAGGGCCTGGCTCTCTTCGGTACTGAAGCCGGGCTGTCCATCAAGCTCGACACCGTGCGTTTGCCAGAAGGCCAGGACTTCACCACAGATGTTATGTTCGGTCCGTTCAATAAAGAGACAGCCATCCTGCGGGCCGGGCTTGTCAAAGGCAAACCAGTCGCGCCCTTGCTGATACAGACGGTTGGCGCCGAGCCGGCTTACCTGCACATCGTTGGGAGCCGCCTGGTCATAGTGCCGTTCCAGACGTACCCGCTCGAACCACTGCACTTCGGTTGGTTTTCCGCCAACCAGTTCCATCTGCACCGGCGTAATGGGTGCGCCCAGGATATCGCCTTCGCCATGTTGTTCCCAGAACTGGCGGAAACGGTCGCTGATGCAGAGACCGGTTTCGGCAAAGCAGCGTTCATCATCTTGTGCCAGTACGTTTGCGTTGGCTGACAGGGCCAGCAATGGAAGACTGAGAAGCAGGCTCAGTAACAGGGTAACACGAGAGATCATGATCTTCATCCTTTCGTGATCTTGCTCGGACAAGGAGCAAGCAATGACATTCCATTGGTAGTATAACGGCATGGGTTTCTCTTTTGGGTTCGCCGATTATGATGCTGTTTCAGTATCACCCGTCGAGTGGCGCGTTTGGCCGGTAGCAATGGTGATGTTGGCAGCGTCCTGGTAGATTTTGCTGACCGCACAGTAATCTTCACGGGCATACCCTTCGCCTTCGCTGAGGGCATAGAGTTGGTAGGCTAGGGCAGTCATCATCATCGGCACGCCCAGGTTGCTGGCACTTTCGAGTGCAGCGCCTAGGTCTTTTTTCATCAGGCTGGTGGCAAAGCCAGGATCATAGTTGTCAACCAGCATGCGGTCCTTAATCCAGCGGTCGAGTAGGAAGTTGGCACCGGCCGAGTTCATAATGACGTCGCGAGCAGTGGCAGCATCGGCACCGGCTTTGACTGCCAGGGTAAAGGCTTCGGCAATAGCAATCATCAGGCTGCCCAGAATGGTATTGTTGGTGAGCTTGACGACTTCGCCCATGCCATGTGGGCCGACATGGGTAACGCGTGCGCCAAGGGCTTCGAGCACGGGACGGGCATACTCAAAGGTATTGGCATGCCCACCTACCATAATAGCCAGTTCACCGGTGGCGGCACGCTCTGGCCCACCGCTGATTGGGGCATCGAGCATTTCGATATTGTGCTGGCGCAGGGCTTCGGCAATGCGTTGTGATTCGGTCGGTGCAATGGTGCTGCAATCGATGACGATGGTGCCAGGCGCGGCGCCATGAACAATGCCTTCGGGTCCCAGGCAAACTGCTTCGACCTGGGGCGTATTGGGCAGACAAGTGACAACAATGGCACTGGCAGCGGCGACTGCAGCCGGGTTGGCGACAACATTGGCTCCCTGGGCTTGCAGCCGTTCCAGGGGGGCGCGGTTGCGGTGACCACAGATGGTAAGCGGGAAGCCGGCCCGCCGTAACGTGGCAGCCATGGGTTCGCCAATTGCACCAAGGCCAATAAAACCAACTTGTATTGACATGAGACTATCCTATCCTCGTTTCTTGTTTTGGCTGTGAACTGTCTGTGAGCTGTCTGTGAGCTGATTGGTTGCGTCTATCAGGGTCTGTTCTGACGGGAAATCCGAACCCATAGTATAGCACGTTTTTTTGATGGTGCGAGCGTGCGGTCATAAATTTATGAATTTACCAGCTTTTCATTGACAGCCACATGACAATCAGGTACACTATCTTCATGTCATGTCTGGCGGCATGCATCGGTCAAACCAAAACAGAAAGACAGTGCTGATCAACGCCAGACCATTTCCGGATCTGTTCCACCGTGAAAGCGGTTACATTATATACAATGACGATAAGGGAGTGCGAGAATGATAGAGACGTTCATGAACGCAACGCCTCATTTATGGAGTGTGCTGGCCCAGGCAGCACCCCTGGCCGATATTGGTGGCTGGATTGTGAAAATTCTGGCGTTCATGCTGATGCTGGTCATCCTGGTGTTTGTACACGAACTTGGACACTTTCTGGCAGCTATCGCGATGGGCATTAAGGTCGAAGAGTTTGGGATTGGTATTCCGCCACGAGCGGTGACCCTCTTTACCCACAACGGGGTTAAATATACGCTCAACTGGCTTCCTCTTGGTGGCTTTGTGCGTTTTAGTGGTGATGATGACTCGGTCTACGGGACGGGTAGCCTGGCCGAAGCAAAACCGTGGAAAAAGATACCAGTGATGCTCGCCGGACCACTGATGAACCTGGTGCTCGCCATTGTTATCTTTGCCATGATGTTTGCTTTCTGGGGAGTACGTGCCCCCACCGGCAATCAACGTATTAGTGATGTTTTCCCCAATACGCCCGCAGCCGAAGCTGGCTTTCAGCCTGATGATGTTATTCTCTCGTTTAATGGTCAACCCGTGCCAGAAAGCGCGATGGTCCTGGACATTGCCCGTGAACATGACGGCGAAGCGATACCTGTTGTGGTCGTTCGTGATAATCAAGAGATGACCCTGATGGTTACCCCTGGTCGCTGGGTGAATGATGATGGTCGGGTCTTTGAATCGGGTCTCGGTTTTCAATATGGCAATGAGTTAGAATATGTCCCTATGGGATTATTAGAAGCCACAGCTGGTGGTTTTGTGGCAGCATTCGATACCACAGCCAACCTTATTATTGGGATTGGTGCGATGATTGGTGGCGCCATTGGTGTGCATGAACCACCCCCAGGTGGTCTGGCCGGGCCAATCGGCATTGCCCGCGCTACCGGCGAGATTATCGATCAGGGCAACCTGTATCTCTTCTTAAGTTGGATGGCAGTCTTCAGTGTAAATCTCTTTATCCTTAATCTGCTGCCTATTCCGGCGCTCGATGGCAGTCATATCCTGTTTTCCTTGATCGAATGGCTCCGTGGGGGCAAAAAAGTCCCACCAGAAAAAGAAGCGATGGTCCATGCTATTGGGTTCGCTTCCCTCATGGCCCTGATGCTGCTCATATCGGTCAGTGATATCATCAATGCTGTTCGTGGTGTTCCTGTTCTTGGTGGGGGCTAGTAGGAAACATATAAGGATATATGGTGAAGATTCAGCAACACCCACGCATGCGCAATATCCTGATCGGTGATGAGGTGTATAACCATCCGAGACGCCTGTATGCTCAGGTTGCCGATGTCTTCCCTTCGGCTGTGTGTGTCAAAGTGGGCATCCTTCGGGATGCCCAGGACCTCATTATGCATCCACAGCTCTGGCGTGCCGATGAGATTGAGAACCTCAGTGTCTGTCGGTTCTGTGGCAGCCGCGAAGAGGTACAGATGGAGTATGAGGATGGCATTCCTTTTCGCATCTGTGATGGTTGCCGCCAGATGATCCCCCCGTCCAACGGACCAATCCCCTCTCCGCAAAGCTAGCATGAACATGCATGTTACCGTGCGCCAACTCACTGCTGACGATGCTGATCTCCTCGGCTATCTGCTCGCCCATGAGGCCGATTTTGATCTCGAAGATCGCCAGCAAACACACTACACCATCGATCAACCTGCTGTTCGCCGTTTTGTAACCAACCCGGCGACACTCTGCTGGGTTGCGTTTGCCGATGCGAAGCCGATTGGTTCATTGCATTGCATTCGCTTACCGGTGCTTACCAGCAATGGCGAAGAACTGCTCCTTTATGATATTGGGGTACACCATGTCTGGCGCAGACAGGGCGCCGGAAGAGCCTTGCTTGCGGCAATGGAAGACTGGATGCAGCGACATGGGGTAACTGAAGTCTGGGTGTTGGCTGATAACCCTGCGGCAGTGGCCTTCTATCGTGCCTGTGGTTTTGGCGTTGATCAATCACAGCCGGTCTATCTGACCCGATGTCTCGCCGATTAAATGCCTCTGAGTGTTTCTCATTACCAACACCGCAATGACCATTGTTCGGTGTGCGAACCTATGGTATAATCGGATATATTCCAAATAACAACACAATGTGGCTATTTCTCTATAGGGAGCATGAGCAATCGCAAGATGAGCGAAAGGCATGAATGAACCAGCATGACTACCGAATCTGTAACATCACGGAAAATACGGAATTATCATATCTATCAGCGCTCATTGTATGTGCATCCAGCATATTATCCTATTGATCAGACCCTCCCATCAGAGCGTTACCAACCCGTTGCCTCCTGGCTCGGTCGCCTGATTTTACCAACTCATCAGGAGCGTCGTCGCGTCAATGGTGTACTCTTTGAGGTCTACCATGCCCCGGAAAAACAGCATCACCTTGTGGGTCAGGTGGTCTATCTGCGCTGGAGTGATAATCCGGAGGTTCAGGTACGCGTCTGGTCGGTGACCCGCAACGTCTTTTTCGATGCCAAAACGAACCAGAGTATTGAGCTTGGTCGTATTCATCCCGAACGTCTGAACAACTGGTCACTTGTTGGCCCACTAGAGTCGCTTGCTGGCGCCCATCCTTACGATGATGTGATTGTCAGACTGCCTGACCCAGTTGAAGTCCAGACCGATTCTGCCGACCCAGATCAGGCTGTGCTGACCATTGAACATCACCCGGTGCAGGTGACTGGCCGATATTACGCGCTGGTTCAATTTATTGGTCCCGAACAAGCAGGGAGCGACCGCTATCGTGTGGTCCATTTCAACCCGGCCACCCGCCAATTTGATGGCGCTGAAGAGACGGTGCTGTTACCTCAGGTCGAAGCGACGGAAGACGATGTGCGACCATCTACCCGCGAAGGCATTGAAGACTCGATCCATAATACGCATGGCTGGTATATCTATGGTACACAGAATCAGGAACGGTTTTTTGTGATCCAGGCGCTTATGCCGCGTGACCTGGTTAGCCTAAAACCAGAGCGAGTGATACTGGATGCCCATGAGGCCAATCGGTATATCAAAAAAGGTGCGTGGGATGATGTTGTTGCTGGGCGTGGCACCGCTGGTTCTGTTTTGCTCAGTCCCCAATCGGGAAGTGATAGTGATGCTCTGGCCGAATGGCGCGAGGGTGACCGTGCGCTGCTGCTGCATATCTATGGCGGTATTACGGGGAAAAAGACCGAACCCATTGCTCGAACCGGTATCTATTTTGGTCATTTCGCCTACGGTTGTGCCACGGTGGTCTACGATCCGCTGGCACAGGAGCTGCGTTTTGATATCACCTACTATCAGGTCTATACACACAACTTCGATGGTATCATCTCGGGTATCATGGATTGGTCACGCTATATGGGCGATCGCCAGTGGGGCTGGCTTGGTTTCCGCCCCGTGGTCGATGTGCTGATCAAACTCGATGCCTTAACCGATGATTATGACTTCGATGGCGTCAAACGTTCGGCTCTTGCTGAACTCGCCCGTATGCTTGAGACTATGACCTCACGCTACCGTATTGGTGATGGCACTGGGGGGACGTATGTCGCTGCATCGAATAACTGTGCTCAGGACTCAAATCAAGCACTTTATGCCACCATTAAAACAATTAGCACCGCTATTGACATCAATCCCTACCTCAAAAGCTGGCTCGCCCGCGAAACAACAGAGGCTGCACGCTTCCATCGTCTTATCAGCCTCGGTCAGGACCTCAAGCGAACGATGTTACCCTTTGGCACTGCACGTGCCGACTGGAACTATCGTGCCGAAACGCTGGGTGTCACGCTCGAAGAAACACCAGTCCGCAACTTGCTGACGGGACTCGTTAGTTGGCGCACACTGATGCCTCGTATTGCCAATAACAAACTTATCAGCGTCTTTCTGAAGCATGGTGCGTCGGCATGGGTGCTCCGTACTAGCCAGGTTGGTGGTGATAATCCCGATATTGAGCCGTTGCCACCGCTGGTCTTCTAGTGCTTAAACCACGTTGATTTGACGAGTTCAGATGGAGGGCAGGTTTGCAGTCTGCTAACACCAACGGCAAGACGGATGCTTGGAGAGTCCGCGCGGCTGCAAGCCACGCCTACATCACTACCAGTGTTAGTTGCTTGTAGGGGCGTTGGTGTGCTGCACCTATCGGCTATTCGTCAAATCAACATGGTGTTTATGATCCGACTGACACCACATCAATCAGCATTCGTGAGGAGAATATGTCATACGTTCAATGGCAGTATGATCCACAGAAGCACCGCTGGCAAGGGGTAAGTGAAGAATGGAACGCAGTTGTCTGGGTCCAGGGATATTATATTCATTACCATCCGGTCTACTCAGCAAGCATTCGACCGTCTGATGATTCCTCAGCAACGATCAGTTTTGCACCCCGATGCTTTCAATACGATAGTGAAGCAAAAGCCTGGTGCGAACAGGAAGCCTATAATCGTGCGACGTTACAACAGCGTATGCGCCAGAAACTGAACCTGATGCAATAATCAATCATTCTGTTGGGTCTGCTGATGCTGGTACGACCAGCATGTAGCCATTCCCGCGATCATTCACCAGCAAGGCCGGGTCGAGTTTTTTGCGCAGGTTATGCACATGCGAACTCAGGAGGGTCTGTGCATCGGCATCAGAAAGGTCGCACTGATGCGTATAACGTGCGATTTCGCTGTATGAACGTGCCTGACCAGGGGTCTCGATCAGGCAGCGCAGCAATGCATATTCAATCGGTGTTACATGGACTGACTGCCCCTGAAACCACACTTCACGTCGGTGAACACCAACCGTAAGTTCACCGATATGTGTCATTTTTGAACGGTCGGTCCTTGCCTGGGCTGGGTGGGCATGCTTGCCACGAGATGGCTCTTCAAATGGGTTGTTCATGTCGCCCAGTGCTCGACTATACAGTGTGAGCATCCGTGTTGCCTGGAGCAACTCCTGTTCGGCATGGTGCTTCTTCACGGCATTATGGACACAGGTTAACAATTTGTCTGGTGGGCACGGCTTCAGCAAGTATGCATATGCTCCCTGATGGAGTGCTGAAATCGCCGTTTCAAGCGAGCCATGGCCGGTCAGCAGAATGACCATTGGCCGGTATGATTGCATACGAGCAGTATACAACACTTCAATGCCATCTACCTGCTCCATCAAAATATCGGTCAAGACCACATGAAATGATTCCTGTTCCAGCAAATCGACCGCAGCTTCACCATTGGCTGCTTGCGTCACACGATAGCCGGCATACTGAATCTCATATGCCAGCGTCATACGTGTGGTATCATCATCTTCCACGACTAACACATGTGCATTCATATTCTTTCCTCCTCCCCCTAGTTAGCATGAAGTGGGAACTGAACCGTAAACGTACTGCCTTGTCCAACGACACTCTCCACCCGCAATGTGCCACCATACTGGCGCACAATCTGCGCACTGATGGCTAACCCCAGACCAGTGCCATCTTCGCGGGTGGTGACAAATGGCTCAAAAATCCGTTGTTGCAATTCTGGTGCAATCCCACAACCGTTATCAGTAATGGTGATCATCAACATCCCCTGGTGACGACCGCTATTGGTTTGCTGGCCATACGAGCATTGGAACGCGGTACCAACTCGAAGCATACCGCCATCAGGCATGGCATCAAGTGCATTGACCATCAGGTTGAGCAACACCTGCATAACCTCATCGGCACGGCCTCGCAACGGTGGCAGATCAGGACTCAGATCACGCTCAACGACAATGCTGTTATCACGCAAGCGTTTGCCTATTAGTAGCAAAATGCGCTCAAAGAGCATATTCACATCAACTGGCCCGAACTTCAGCGCACCTGGGCGATAGAGTGATAGGAGCTGGTTGACAATATGCCCAACCCGTTCCATCTCTTCCATTGCCAATTGTAAAAACGTCTCACGCTCATGGGCCGGTGCAATCTGGGACAGATGGAGCGAGTTCTGGAGCGCCTGGAGCGGTGTATTGATTTCATGGGCCACACTGGCGGCCAGTCGTCCGCTCGCCGCAAAACGCTCATTGCCAATCACACGGGCCTGGAGTTGCACCTGCCAGGTCACATCTATCACCTGAACAATCGTCTGGTCGGCCAGCTGATGCGGGCCATGCAAGCGAATGGCATGCAAATCCAGAATACGCACAATGCCATCGGGTCGCTGGTAGCGCACGCGCTGCTGGGTACTACTGCCATCATCGGTTTTGGACAACGGTGCAACAACGGTATCGGTTTCAAACGGCAGAAACCGGCTCTGCACATGTTCCCAGCAGCGGGCCATCAGATCAGATGGGGAACTGCCCATCATTGCTGCCAGGGCCTGGTTCATCATCTGAATGTGATTATGGCTATCGAGCAATACCAGTCCATGTTCCAGCCCATCAAAGATAGCCCGTAGGAGATCATGGCTGCGTGTCAGATGCTCATTCAGATCGGCAAGATGGCGGTATGCGCGGGTTAAATCAGCCTCGGCCTGTTTGCGCTCGCTAATATCCTGGACCATAATAATCAGGCCGGTTGGGGTATTATCGGCATCAATCACCAGTGCACTACTGACCTCGGCCGGAAAACAACGGCCATCTCGGTGGCGCATCCTGGTTTCAATCTGGCTGATCGGATCCGCTGGATCAATCGCCGCCATGCGTTGAATCATATCAAACGCCTCTGGTGCTATCATGCCATCGGCATCAACCGTATGGCACAACTCATCGCAACTGCTATAGCCAAACAACTCAACGGCCCGTTGATTGCAAAACCGCAACGTTCCATCAAGGTTCGTCAATAAAATGGCTTCGGGTGATGTTTCAACCAGGGTGCGATAGCGTTTCTCGGATTCGCGCAACGCCTGTTCTGCCTGCACCCGCTGGGTAATATCGCGGACGACATCGACCCAGCCAATGTGCTGCCCCTCATGATCCTCAAGCGGCATCACACTGTGCTCGGTATGCAGCAACGCGCCATCTTTGCGCTTCATTGCATGGGCCGGCAGTTGCATGCGGTGGGTCTGCTGCACGCCATGCAGGAGATGGCGTTTCCATTCTTCCACAGCCACGCTATCACTGTGCAAAAACGATGTGGTATAGCCCAGCATCTCGGCACGACTATAACCAAAAATATCCGTCGCGGCCGGGTTACAATCCATAATCCGCACGGTATTGGCATCAATAATAAACACGGCGTCACGCATACTGGCAAACGTGCGGGTGATCAATTGCTGCGATTGGCGGAGTTCTTCTTCGGCCAGTTTCTTTTCGGTAATATCCGTATCGGTACCGGAAAGACGAATAGGCGTCCCTGCTTCATCATACGTCACCCGGCCACGCACCGCAATCCAGCGTATGGTGCCGTCGCGATGACACATACGGTGTTCAAATTCATAGGTTGGTAGGCGACCAGCCAGATAATCCTGGGTGCGATTCTGCACCAATTCCACATCAGCTGGATGCACATGTTTCATCCATTCGGGGAGATAGTTCAGCATTTCGTGATCGGCATACCCCAGCATTGCTTTGAGATTAGGCGCCAGATACATGTCATCGCTGGCAATATCCCAATCCCATACCCCCACACGACCGGCGTTTACCGCTCGCTGATAACGCTCCTCGCTCATCCGCAACGCTTGCTCAGCGCGTTTGCGTTCGTTCATCTCGGCCTGGAGGGCCTGGTTCATGCGTGATAGCTCTTCGGTACGAACGGCCACCCGCAGTTCTAGTTCATCGTGATCCTGGCGTAACGCTTCTTCAATCTGTTTCCGATGGGTCATATCAATCGAAATATCACCCACTGCATAGATGTTGCCGCGCCCGTCATACAGGGGAAACTTGGTCACCAGATACGAGCGCAAGCCACCCATCCAGGCAATATCCTGCTGTATCTCTATCGTCTCGCCGGTCTCCATCACATACCGATCTTGCTGACGTGTATAGAATGCCACATCTGGTGGTAACAGATCATCACTGGTCTGACCAATCATCTCCTGGGGTGTGCGCTGCACCAGAGCCGCACCACACGAGTTAATCAGCAAAAAGCGGCTATCCCAATCACGCACCATGGTGGGTACGGGCACATGCTCCAGAAATGCCTGCAACAGTGCCTGACTCTCGTGCAGGGCTTCGGCCATCTGCAACTGCTCACTGATATCACGCCCAGAACCGGCCACCGCCCAGACCTGGCCCTGCTGATCGCGAATAACAAAACCGGTCACGAATGATGGAATGATCTCACCATCACGGCGTTGATAATTGACGATGCCGTGCCACGAACCTTCATTGAGAATAGTCTCATGCATCTGTGCGAGCATTTCGGGCGGTTGCAACGAAAGATCATCGCTACACATACCGACCAGTGCATCGCCATACCCCGAAACCGCTTTTGCTGCGGGGTTTGCATAGAGGATTGTTCGGTCGAGCGAACTGACAACCAGGGCATCTGGGGAGTTTTCTACCAACGATTGAAACACCTGGCATGCCGGTTCCATGCGCTGCCACAATACCTGTGGTAAGGTCTCCGTTGCAGTGTCAGCAGATGTGGCGAGCATCGTTGTTCCTTGCGCAACATGGGTAGCCATCTGGTTGATGATAAACGCGAGCGCTGGTTCCTGCCCAGCCGGGCCTTGCACCATGACCGAGCGCATGGGGAGAACGACCATGTGCCGATTGGGTGTATACCACGGTATATCATGCTGGACATGCCCTTCTGTGCGTGTCTGTTCGGCCATGGTGATCAGCATAGCATGACTCTGTTCTGGGAAGAACGGAGACAATGATTGCCCGATGGGCATGCCATCAGACCCCGTCTGCTGTTGCCAGGTGGCGTTGGCATACACAATAATCAAATCGGTCGTTGTAACGACCATCGCATCCTGGGTCTGATCTAAGAGACTCTGAAAGAGCGCGAGTTGTTCCCGAAGAGAGGCGATAATGGCATCGTACTCCCGATTGACCGCTGGTTCTTCCAGGGTGCTCGCGGACGATGGCCGAGCCTGGTGCGCATGATGGTTGGTGCATTGCATTGGGCTGTCTTTTCTGTTGTTGTATCGCCAATCGGCGCAAACTGGCTAAAGCCTGCAAGATGTCGTATAATACGATTACTGTTACGTTAACAATATCGTTATCTATACGCAATGTCAAATAGCATTTCTTGGTGTAGTATCAAGTCTGTCGCCGGTCACATAATCACCTTCAATACCATGTTAGAAAGAAACTGAACCATCGTCAATATGTCTGATCATTCTGTATCGCTTCCAGCCCCTCATGCTGCCAGGCAGACTACACAACCCTTTCAGCCAGGGGCCTGTAAACTTCATCCGCAGACTATGTGCCCGGCCTTCGGGGCGATGCGTGTACTTACACGTATCGAAGGATCACGTCCGGCCATGGTGACGGATGCCGGCTGCCTGTATGGCCTGACCTTTGTGACGCATTTTTATGCAGCCCGCAAGAGCATCGTTGCATCGGTGCTGGGCACCGCCGAACTCTCCGGCGGCAATGTGCAAGAAGCCGCCAATGCTGCGATTGCCGAGGCGCTGCTGATGCCCAGGCCAGTTTTATTCCGGTTATCTCGCTCTGTGTCGCCGAAACCGCCGGCCTCGCCGCAGAGTTGATACCGGATCAGATCAATGGTATTCCGATTGTGCTGGTGCGTGTGCCGGCCTATGCTATTCACTCGCATGCCGAGGCCAAAGATGTCGCACTGGCGGCACTGCTCCGCCGTTTTGCCGATACGAGCAGCCCTTCAACCGAAAAGACGCTGGTGTTGCTGGGCGAGGTTTTTCCCGCCGATCCGCTGATGATTGATGGCGTCCTTCGCAAGATGGGCGCTCGGGTGCTGGTCACCCTGCCGGGGCGCTCGATTGATGAAATACGCCAGGCCGGTCAGGGCACGGCTGTGGCTGCGTTGCACTCGTTCTACCGCGAGAGCCAGACGTGCCTCCACGAACGCGGGATGACGGTGGTTGGCGGGGCGCCCATTGGGGCGGAGGGCAGCGCTGCATGGTTGCGCTCGGTTGGCGCTGCTATGGACCTGGACGAGACCTTGATCGAACAGGTCGCTGCCGAAGAAGAGCAAAAAGCCCGTGATTTTCTGATGACCCGCCCACTTCAGGGTGCCACCATACTGGTATCGGGCTATGAGGGCAATGAGATGCTGTACGCGCGGCTGCTGATCGAAGGTGGGGCGCATGTGCCGTATGTGAGCACCAGTATTGGGCAAAGCATGATGACGGCTGCCGATGAAGCCTGGCTGCGCGCCCATGGCACCGAGGCGGTGGTCTACCGCAAATCCCTGGAAGATGACCAGCAAGCTATGCAGCACTGGTCATTCGACTTGGTGATTGGTACCACATCACTGGCAGCCTATGCCAAAGAACGGGGTATTCCATCGGTCTACTATACCAATGTGCTGAGTGTACGGCCGCTCTTTTTGTCGGGTGGGATGATGGCAAGCCTTCATATGGTCCAGGACTTGCTTAACCGACGACCGATCTACGAGCAGATGTTATCATTTTTTCAAGATTGACGAGAGAGTGCATGCTATGCAACTGATTCGGGATATTTCAGATAGTAGTGCTTTCTGGGGCGCTGCCTGGGTGTTCGGCTGCTTTGCGGATATGCATATTATCTGCGATGCGCCTATTGGCTGCTACAACCTGCTGGGTGTCGCTGTAACGGACTATACCGATGCTCTGCCCTATATGGCGAACCTCACGCCGACCAGCATACGCGAGGAAGATGTGATTAACGGCACATCCCAGGCGCTCAAACGCACCATCGACGATTTGCAGCAGCAGGGCTATCTCGACCACAAACAGCTGGTGGTGGTAAGCAGCGCCGAAAGCGAGATGATTAGCGCAGACCATCAGGCGTATCTCAGTACGATTATGCCCGAAGCTCGCTTCTTCTGGAGCCATGCGCTGGAACAGGATGAATGGCAGGGCCGCAATAGCGCCTTACGCTTTGCCTGGGAACACTATGGTACACCTGCTTTAACGACCCCGCCCCAACCACGGGCATCGCAGCTGGTGAATATTATTGGGCCTTCGCTCGGCTGCTTTAATGCTCCCGCCGACTTGTATGAGATGAAACGGCTGGTACGTGGCATTGGCGGTGAGATCAATCTTATCTACCCCTATGAGGCATGTGTACGCGATACACCACGCCTGGCCGAGGCCGCCGTGAATATCGTCATGTACCGTGAGTTTGGCGAACCGCTGGCACAGATACTGGGCCAGCCCTATCTTTTTGCGCCCTTCGGTGTGCTCGATACGACCAGCTTTCTGCGCGATCTGGGTCAATTGCTGGGGCGTCCTACCGAGCAGGTCGAAGCCTTCATTGCTGCCGAAAAACACACCACGCTGCAACTGGTGTGGGATATGTGGCGCGGTCCGCAGAGTGACTGGTTTGCTACGGTTGATTGTGCGATTGTGGCCGCTCGTAGCTATGTTGATGGTCTGCGGCGCTTCCTGGGCGATGAACTTGGCATGCGCATTGTGTGGTCTTCGGGCCGGCCGCGCCACGATGATGAACCCGATAATAGCGAGATTCGCCGTCGTCTCCATCGCCATGTGCCGACGTTTGTCTTTGGCAGTATCAACGAGAAGATGTACCTGGCGGAAGCCAACGCGCGGAGTGGCTTTTTCTTACCGGCGACCTTCCCCGGCCCCGTGGTTCGCCGCACGTTTGGCACGCCCTTTATGGGCTATGCCGGTGCAGCCTACCTGATGCAAGAGATGGTCAATCGCTTTTATGAAACGGTCTTTCAGTATTTGCCGGTTGAGACGGTTTCATCGGATACGGATACGGCAAAGCATGCACATCCTGCCCACCATACCCCAGCAACACCCACCTCGACGATGCCATGGACGCAGGAGGCTGCCGAGCGCTTGAACACGGCCCTGGAAGATGTCCCCTATCTGTCGCGTATCAGCGCGAGCCGCACCCTGCGGAGCACCGCCGAAGAGGCTGCCCGCGAGCAAGGAGCGAGCGAAGTAACCCTGCCGATACTTGAGGCGATGTTGCACCGACGAGCGTGATGCATATTGGGGTGTTGCGCGAAACCCATCATCCCGGCCCTGGGTCCACAAGGGGAGAATGGTGGCGGAAACGCCCACATGCTCCCCTCTCCCCACTTGGGAGAGGGGCCGGGGGTGAGGGCCTGCATACACCCCTCTCCCCACTTGGGAGAGGGGCCGGGGGTGAGGGCCAGCGGCGGGGGTGACGGCCAGCGGCGGGCGTGAGCGCCTACACACAAAATCATTGCCCACTTGCCCTACTTGCGCTTCTTGCCGCTGCTTTCATCATCTTGCTTGGATTGCTGGAAAAGTTGTGCAAGATTTTCGAGAAGCGCTGATGTTGATTCCGTTGTTGGTTGTTGAGAACTCTGTGATTCCTCGTTATCATCTTGCTTGAACTGTTGGAGAAGTTGTGTGACGTTTTGGAGGAGTGCCTGTTGCTCGATAGCGGCGAGCGATTGCTGCGCAGTCTGGGTATTGGGATGATTTGGACCAAGAATCGCCTGCCAGATTGCTAACGCCCGGCGCATCATCTCGGCCGCTTCAGCAAAGCGCTCTTCATAGTAGCACAAAATTGCCAGGTTATTGAGCGACTGCGCGGTATCGGGGTGGTCCGCGCCGAGCGCCTGTTCGTAGATGGCGAGGGCACGTTCGTACAGCGGGCGGGCGGCCGCGTAGTCCCCCTGCGCTTGATGCAGCCCCGCCAGGTTATTGAGGTCGGTTGCGACTGGGG
>JAAURD010000279.1 GCA_012034075.1 Chloroflexaceae bacterium
ATACCACGGGCGGTTGACCTCTGTTGATATGCGCCACTGCCAGCCAGCGGCCGTCCAGTAGGCCGGATTGGTGTAGCCATCACCTTCGACAAAGGGCCGAAATTGGGCATTGGTCACCTCGGTTCGGCCAATGGAGTAGGGTGGCAGTTCGAGCGGATGCTGCGGTATTTCATTGTCATTGGCGATCGGGTCATTACCCCAGCTACCCATCAGAAATGGGCCGGCCGGAACAGGCAGCATCTCGGGCAACCACGCTGGTCGTGGCTGCGGCGTCTGGGTCACCAGCGATGGCGCCCGGTCGGTTGGTGCGAGCACGGTCGCTGTTGCTGTGGGCGGTTCGGTGGCTACCGTCATCGCGCCGGTTGACGGGGCAGGATCCGGCGTAGGCGTTGCAGCCGTGTGCGATGATTGGGCTGCGGGTGTGTTGGTCGCTTCGGCTATAACAGTCGGTGTTGGTGAATCGCGAGAATCGAGCCAGAAAGCCAGGCCCAGAGTTAACCCAAGCAGCAGTGTTAGGACCATCACCGACAATACCCACAGCGGCAAGCAACCCCGTGTGAACTTGCTGGTAGGAACAGTGGTACGCGTAGCCTGATGCAGCTGCTGGCGGAAAACAGCCGCGCTGGCAGGTCTTTTGTGGGCATCAAGAGCCAATCCTTGCATCACAACATCGCTTACCGCACGCGGCACGTGCGGGTTAACGGTGTGCAATGGCGCCAGTGGATCCCGTTGCTTTTGGGAGCGAGCGACAACCCGCGTGAGGCTATCGGCTGGGGCTTGGTTCGTGAGCAGACAATACATTGTAGCGGCCAGTGCATACATGTCACTCCGCGCATCGGTCCCGCGTCCTTGCATTTGCTCTGGCGGAGCAAAGCCGGGCGTGCCAATGATTGTATGCCCGCCAGTGTTCTGTTTGGCAATGCCAAAGTCAAGCAACATAATCGTGCCTTTGCTGGTCAATTTCAGATTGGCCGGTTTGATATCGCGATGGATGATCTGTTGCTGATGCAAGTATTCCAGAACATCAAGCAGCTGATCTGCCCATTTCAGCACATCATAAAGCGGAAACGGTTGTTGCTGCCGGATGAGCATCTGCGCGAGATCATCACCCGGAATGTAGCGCATGACCAGAAAGTGGCCCCACTGCGTATCCACAAAGTAGTGCGATACGTTGGGCAACATCGGGTGATTGAGCGGCGCCAGAATGCTGGCTTCACGTGCAAAAGCCTGCTGCGCCAACGGTGTGGACAGAATGAGCTGCTTGAGCGCAACCGTAGAGCCCAGGCTTGTATCACACGCCTCATACACGCGGCCCATGCCGCCGCCGCCAATGGTGCGCACCACCTGGTATCGTTGGGCGATCAGCGTTCCATCTGGTATTGCTATCATGCTGGCATGCTCAATGGTGATACCCTATTTGTTGCTCAAACATGCGCTTTGTTGGAGCGCCCAGAGGTCTCTCTAGTATCTCCCTGAGTATACCATATATGCCAAGCAAGAGAATCACTGAGGCCAGGCAAACGAGCCTGATCGCTCTCAATCCACCTGAATGCGCAACCGATAGGTGTTCTCGTTCGTCGCCGATTTTTTGTCCATAAAGATGCGGATATAGTAGGCTTCGCGTTGACCACGGGGATGGGTATAGCTGAGTTGTTCATCCTCCTGGTCGTGGTTGCGTGAAAAGGCCACAAAATCGAGCGTCTCATCATACAAGATGAGGTCATAGTCTGCACCAGCTGGTATACGGGTGAGATCAAGCGTCACTGTTTGATCGGCCTCAAGATAGATCAGGTAATAATCATCTTCTTGCGCTGGTTCATCTTCAAACGAACCGATGCAGACGGCCGGCGACTGTAGTCGCGCCTCGTTGGGGACGTTGTTGGGTTCGTCTTCCAGATCATCCGCACACATGTCTGGCTCAAAAACGACCTCGGTCGTTGCCGCAGCATTGCCCGCCTGCACGCTCAGCCGCGCGGTGCCCAGCTGGGGAATGGCTTGCAGATCGAGTGTGGCAATACCACTGGCATCGGAAAGCGTGCTCTGCTGCGTGTCACCATTGGCAAAAAGGCCGAGATCGGTAATGAAATCGACCGGATAGCCGGGGATGGGCAGGCCACGGGCATCTTGCAGTGTCGCTCGGATAGCCGATGTGCGCTCGACATTGGCCGCTAGCGTTGAAGGCAGTGCCGTGAGTAAAATGCGCGATGGGACATCTAGTATAATGGTTGTGGTGATAATTGGTGATTGTCCTTTGCTCGCAACTGCCTGTGCAGTGATAACCAGGGCGGTTTCGTCTTGTGAGAGCACCGATGTCAGTGTTGTTGTCACCGTGCCGGTCTCATTGCTGAGCAGGCTGATGCTGGTGTTGTCGTTGGGAAATCGCCCCAACGTTGTACTCATTATCACCGTGGCCTGGGGCAACGCCATGTCGCGTTGATCCTGTACCTGAACCGTTAACACCGTGCTGCTGCTGCCATTGGCCGGCAGTCGTTCGGGGGCAGCCGCAAGGGTGATGCTGGCTGGTTGCGGTTCGGGCGGACGAAACACCAGGGGCAGATAGGTTTTTGTGCGGACCGGCTGTCCTGGTTGTGCCAGTGTATTGCTTATCACCTGTGAGGATAGCAGCGGCGATTGAAGCATGGGAGCTATCGTACTGGCTCCAGATTGGCTGGATGGGTTGGAAGCAGCACGAGCATGCGTGAGACCCAGACATACCGTGACGATCAGACTGATCAGCATGATCGATGATACCGGAATAAGAAGCATTTGGGGATTTCGGATAGACAATGGTGTCATGGAAGAACGTATACTCATAGAACGGGTCCTTAATGCTCATTTGTTTGACTGACCGCTACCTGTCATGCAAGCACGACGCTTTTGGTGAAATACATGATTCAGATGCGTCAGAGATCTGGTTTTTGTTCGTTTATAGAGCGTATAGGCAAATCAGATATCGCTCAAGATCGGTGAGCAATACCGTGATTGCTCCATGGTAGCATAAAATACCAATCTGTGTGATAGGGTTGCTGGTGATGCTGGCAATGCATCACTGATACCAGATCGCTTTTTACCATACTATCACCGAAATCTGTAGCGGCGCAGCGTGCTCCGCCGAATACCAGTTTCGGCAGAAGACCAAAACATGCCAGCAGAACGCACATTGGTATAAAACATCGGAGAGGAGAATGCATTGTGAAGCAGTTCAACCAGAGAACCGGGGCAGCATTGATTCGTCTGGTCACCTGGATCGGTCTGGTCGTGATGGTGCTCCTCGTTGGCCTGGGCAATGCCGCCTGGGCAACGTCCATACCATTGCCCAGCAATCAGACGGTGCCACCACCAACGCCCGATGACGGCGATGATGATGACGATCATGATCGCAATCCAACAGACGCCAGCGCGTTACTGACCGAATGTGAACAACCCGTCTTTATTGAGGATGGACGCTGGCTCGATACGTATCCAGAAGGCACATGGATTACCGAAATCAGCGTTGGTCGATTTGCGATCATTCCTGATGCTACTCGCATTGTGAACCTGGATGATTGTGGTCATGTTTCTATCATTATTGATGGGCGCACGGTCATCACCTGGCCGAGTGGCAATACCCTGCCCATTGGCAATATTGACGAGCTCTCACTGGAGCAGATCGATGCTATGGGATTACCGCCACATTTGACCGAAGCGCTGCGCACATTAAAACTGGAACGCTCGCTCCAGCGTATTGCTGCACTGGCGCGGTTGCAACAGCAACAACGGCAACAGCAAGAGGCCGCAGCCAACCCCAACCGCCAACTGGTTGATATGGTCGCCGAATCGGTGATCGATGCCATCATTGCGAGTATCAATGAGAGCGTCCTGGCACTGACAGGACGACTGCTCTATGACATACCGACTGATTTTCCCTCAGCTGAAGTCGAAGTGGGGCCAGGTAGAGGGGAGACGGTGAGCGCCGGGTCGATGACCGTCCAGGTACCGCCGGATGCCGCCGCCGATTTTGGCGTCTTACAGGTACAACCCGTGGTGATGAGCGATACCCTGGTGTTCGCCAATGCTGCGTCACCGCTGCTGTTAAGCGGTCGCCAGGTCGAGCTCGTCTGGTATGATCTTGCCGGCAACGTGCGGTATCAGCCAGTTCTGGTTGCACCTATACAGGTCTGTATTGCCTACACCGAAGCCGATTTAGCTCAGGTAGGGGGTGGTGACCCGACAACGCTGGTGGTTGCTTCCTACAATCCCTTTACGGCCCGATGGGAGGCACTGGTTACAAATGTTGATGTTGCTGGTAGCCAGGTCTGTGGCGTTACCAGCCAGATGGGCCGTTTTGGCTTGATACCACTTTCGGCATTGAATACCCAACCATAATCATATTTGGCAATACGGATGTGTAGCGGTTAATCAGATAGCGATGGGACATGCTCCCATCGCTTGCATTATGTGTCTACCAGGCAGAAGAGATAAGTCATCGACTCGCTCTGTAAACTTCTTTGTCGCGAGTGTCCAACTCTGCATCGCTCTTTTGCGGAGACGATCTCAAGACCCATTTGTTTTGCTCCGTTCGTTGGACATATCTTCAGCTTACATGCGTGCCTGACTCCAGAGCACCCGCTGCAATACCATCAAGTCAGTCTGACGTATCTTCATCGCTAGTTCATGGGCAAGGTTACGCATCAGGATGAACCCAAGCTCAAATCCTCCTTGCATGCCTGCATCAAGTCATCGCGGCGCAAAATCAGTAACTGCGTATCGGATACGGCACAACGTGCCGAGGCTGTCCGAATACCTTCATCGACCAGGCCAACTTCGCCAAAGGATTGCCCCTGAAATAGGCGGGCAATCGTTGCAGGCATCGGCGGCGTATTACTAATAGATGTACTACTGACACTATGGGGGTTTGCCTGTATCTGAATTTCACCATTCAGAATAATATACAACTCATCACTTTTGCTTCCCTCCTCAAACACAATATCGCCTATCTGATACCGCCGCTCAACACCAATTTCGGCAATCCGCTGGATACGGGCATTATCGAGTTCAGCAAAAATATCCACATGCTTGAGTCGTTCTATACGGGTCATCACTGCTACTTTCTACGTGTTTAGATGTACTCGAAAGTACGCCTTACTCACTTCTGAAATGCCTGCTTCATCCTGCACCGCCCGCTCAAGTGCAGGTCTTACACGCAGTCCACAGGCGCGTTTTACGTCCCGACGTAGCCACTACCGGGGACGGCTGGTGCTCAGGCACCAGCAAGCCGTCGTCCTTCGTCTCGAATATTCCGGGCCGCGTTTCCATCCCGATCCAGCACCACGCCGCAGGCGGGACACGTCCACACCCGGTCTGCCAGCGTCAGGTCTGAATTGATGTGCCCACACTCGTG
>JAAURD010000280.1 GCA_012034075.1 Chloroflexaceae bacterium
GGGAAGGCCCTCGATCTGCTTGAATCTGGTCCGATTGAAGGGTTTGACTCACATGTTGTTGGTACCAACGACTACGCCGATACCGCAAACTCCGATGTAGTGGTCATTACATCGGGTGTACCACGCAAGCCCGGCATGAGCCGTGAGGATTTGCTCAAGATCAATGCGGGTATTACTCGTGAATGTGCAATCAATGCGGTGAAGCACTCACCCAACACGATTCTGATTATGGTGAATAACCCACTTGACGTGATGGCCTATGTCGCTCGTGAGGCCAGTGGCCTGCCCAAACAGCGGGTGATTGGCCAGGCAGGTGTGCTTGATACGGCTCGTTATCGCACCTTCATCTCGATGGAGACCGGTATCTCGGTCGAAGACATTCAGGCTATGCTCCTTGGTGGTCACGGTGATGAAATGGTTCCGCTGCCTCGCTTCTCAACCATTGGCGGCATTCCCGTCACCGAATTTATTGCCAAAGAGCGACTTGACGAAATCGTTACACGTGCTCGCAAAGGTGGCGGTGAGATTGTGAACCTGCTGAAGACCGGTAGTGCCTACTATGCACCTGCGGCTGCCACGGCCCAAATGGTCGAATCGATTTTACTGGATAAGAAACGCCTATTGCCCTGTGCCGCCTATCTCGAAGGCGAATATGGTCTGAACGATCTGTACTTTGGTGTCCCTGTTGTGCTCGGGGCCAATGGCGTCGAAAAGATCATCGAACTCCCATTGAACGATGAAGAAAAAGCCCTGGTCACCAAATCATCCGATGCCGTCCGCAATACACTCAACACACTCAAATCACTTGGCTAAGCCTTGCTCGTAGCATGTCGCCGTGGGGTGTTCGCAAGCGAACGCCCCACACTTCGCTTATAAAGCACCTACCAACGTCTGATACGCGCGTGCATGCTCCTTCCAACCGCGCTGTTCACAGATCAGCACCAGCCGATAGAGCAACTGAGACACCATCGTTACACCGGTGTTTGCTTGCGCCAACCATTCCCCTGCCGCCACTTTCTCTCCACGTCGCCACCACAGGGCCAGTGCCTGATGCGCAACCCCCCAAGCACTTGCGCACAGCATGGCACTGTGCTCCTCGGCCAGACCATACTGTTCATACGGGCGCAAACAGACTTGGCCATCCGGCAAAGTCAGCAACAATCCCGCCTCAACCAGCCGCGGAAACGTCAAATCATCCCCCCGATACATGCGCTCGGCAACTGCTGAAGGAACCTCCTGAAAGCCATACTGCTCAAACCACGCCAGCGCCCAGCGCGTCAGAGCATCATACTGCTGTTCCTGCGCCACCAGGGCATCATCCAACGCCTGGTTCAGCATCTGGAGTGCGGCTCGCACCCGCATCGGCTGTCCATCAGCTTCCAAAACAACTGACCAACTCGAAAAGATGCGCATTCCGACCCCGATCACCGCCTGGATCAGATCGAGTGGTGCAATACGGCTCTGTTGCAACGCCTGCAACGCCGGCCCTAATGCTTCGTGCAAGGCATCACGAAACGCCCGGCGTGTGCCCTGTGGTGCATCTGCAGGGCGTGGCCGACAGACCAGCACAATCGATGATGCCAGCACATTGCTACCGGTCTTCAGCCCCTGATCCCGCTCGGTGCGAAGCGGCCAGGTTGCCGTTATCATCCAGCCCGCCTGAATCAATCCGTTCAGCATCGTCTCCCAGCCGGTGCTTGCCCGTGTCCGCTGCTGCTCGTCCCCGCTCAATGCGAGTGGATCGGCTGCAAGCTCCTGCTGCTTAAAGGCATAAAACAGCGTGAGCGGATAATCAGCATGGTAGCCCTGGCGCATCTGCCGAAAGACCGCGCCCATACCCACTTCAAAGAAATCACGGGCACGCTGCCGGCTGCCCGCAAAGCGCGAAGGGGTTGCTACCAGCTCTTCTGCTTTGGGCGTTAACATGGTGGCAAACAGGTTTGGATAGGTTGACTTTAACGAACGCCGGAGCCAGACATAAAAAAAGTCGGCCAGATCAGCATAATCAATATTATTGTAATACGGTGGATCAGTGCAGATCAAGAGCGGCCCTGCCGGGTACGTAAACGTAGCGGCATTGATCTGCTGCACGGTTGCCACGCCTGCCGCTGGGGTTGCTCGTTGCAAACATCCAACAACCCAATCGATTGCGCCAGACCAGCCCCCAGTCATTGGTGAAAAGGGGTTCGCTTCGGCAAAATCCCAGACCATGGGCAACGCCTGGCGGCTAAACGTCTGCATAATAAACTCGCCACCCCAGGGCGCAAAACTTGACCAGTAGTTGGCACAGCGATCAACCACCAGGGCAAGATAGGTCACCACAGCATCTGCATACGCTCTGGCTCCCTGCCCCCCAGCGACAAATGGTTGCTCATCAGCGACCCATCCGGTGGCAAGTGCATCCTGCTCAATCTGCTTATGCGCCTCGCCTACCAGATCGCTAAAGGTCGCCAGTGCAGTTAGCTGACGTAGGGTAAACATCTGGTCCCACTGGTGAAAGCCATAGCCCCGTCCGCTCACCAGATTGGAGTTTTCCTGATTCATTGGCAGATCTGGCTGCCAGGGTGGCAGAGCCTGCGCTGCCACGGCAACATGCCCTGCATCGGCCGGCAGATAGAGCCGCTGATGCGTGCCGGTCTCCTGCGCAATGATTGCCATCAATTGCACCCCATGCTGCCCATCTTGAAATGCCCGCCGGACGGCATGTTCGCCGGTGACCTGTTGACAGACCGGGCAACGGAAGTGCGCCCCCCGCCCAATTTTAGGTGGCTCTGGCGGTTCCCCTGCTCCCGACCGGATAGCAAAAGTAACGCCCCGTCGTTCGGCTTGCACCACTGGCTCAAGCCAGAAGCGTGTACGGCTACGCTTGCTATTCAGCCAGAGCGACCGCGCCAGGGGCATGGTTGCGCGACATGCCGGGTTGGGGCAGACTGTCGTTCGAGTCCACAGCCAGGCGATCACCGTGGCCTCAGGATCCAACCCCGCCGGCCCCGCTGCCACCGCTGGATAGAGGTGTCCAATGCGCAGCCATGCCTGATTCGCCATCCACTGTCCATACGCCTGTACATCCGCGGCCAATCCGCTGGCTGGATGTGTGGGTACTGTGCCTGTATAGTTCATTCGTGCCTTTGGATGGACCGATGGACAACCAGCAAAGCGCGGCGGCAGCTCAATCAATGCTTTATTGATCACCACTGCGACTGGGTTCAGATCACCAGCATAGGTGGGTAAACCCAGCCGTTGTGCCTCTAGCGGAATAGAGCCACCACCAGCAAAGGGATCCACCAGCATCGGCAGCGTGCCACCTGTTGCTCGTGCAATCTCTGCTCGCACCTGGTCCAGCAACGCGCTGTTATTGCTACTCTCCCACAGAACCAACTGCTCTATGAGCGCAAACAGGCGCTGGCGCTCGGCTTGCTGCGCCTCTTCGGTAGGGAACTGTTGCGGGTGGCTCGACGGGTCGTCAATCAGCGTTGCAAAGAGCACTGCACGACAGGCTGCCAGCGGTCGTCGTGCCCACCAGAGATGCAAGGTCGAGGGGTGTCCATGACGGATAGATTTTTCACGGGCCGACGCCGCATTGATTGCATCTAACGGCAAGGCCACTTCGATCAGTTTGCGCCGGGGTGTTGCCATTGCGATCTAGCGCAAACGACCGGCATGAGCCTGTTCATACCGTGCGATCAACTGCTCACCCAGACGTTGCCAGTTATGTTGCTGCTCAATCAGCGCCCGCCCCGCGCGGCTCAAGCGCTCGCGCAATGGAGCGTCCTGCAGCAACTGCACAATCGCTGCAGCAAACTCGCCCGGCTGTTGCGCAAAGAGTGCATGCTTCTGGTCTACCAGGTTGATGCCCTCGGCTGCCATGGGTGTTGTGACCAGCGGCATACCATAGGCCAGCGCCTCCAGGATTTTGATCCGCACCCCGCTGCCCCAGAAAATGGGCGCGGCAAAGAGACTTGCTCGCTCATAACATGGTCGCACGTCATCCAGCGTGCCTGGCACCCGCACATGCTCACTGGCAAGCGCCTGCAATGCCGCTGGTGGCGACTTACCGGCCAGGGTCAAACGTGCATCAGGGCATGCTTGCTGCACCAGCGGCCACACTTCCTGCGCCAGCCACAACGCACCTTCCACATTCGGTGGGTGCTGATAGCTCCCTACAAACAACACTTCATGCTGTGCCTGTGGATTAAAGCAGACCGGGTGATCGTCCAGGTTCATCCCCGCGCCAGCAGCAAAAACCGGTAGGCGCGGCAACCATCGCCGCAGCACAATCGCATCGTATGCACTCAACGTCATAACCAGATCACACAGTGGGAGCATGCGCAACTCGTACCACCAGAGTGCCATTGCACCCAACCAGCGCCGGGCCCGCCGGCGATGATCGGTCTCCCGCTGTGCTCGGCGTACCTGTGCCACAAAAGCAATTACATATGCGGTACATATCACCGTAGCACCAGTACGGCGAGCAAGCGGTGCATACTGTAACATACTGGTATACTCAATTTGCACCATTCGGGGTGATCGGATTGCCCACGCCTGTTGCACATGCTGACACAACGGTGCTGAGTATTCCAGGCTGACCGCCGGCGGCAACCAGGGCGACAGCCGCCGTGGTGTTCGCTCAAACGCATGGCAACTGCGACACCAGTCGGTGAGCGGTCCCCACACCAACGGCACTGCAGGATCCTGTAAGATACAAAGATCAATCGCGTAAAAACGGGATAGTTGCGCGATACTGTCGAGCATATGGCGGGTGCCGCCCGCCTGTGGTGGGTATGGATGCAACGCACTCAGGATCATCAAATCGGAATGGTTACCACTGGGCATGGGACAAAACCTCCATATTCGAACCCTGACCAAGCCAATCTGCCAGACGAAATGGCAACCATGCCACCACACGCACCGGTGCCGTCTGCAATGCTCGATGCAGCTGTGCCGCTTGTTCTGGCGGTAGCCGCCCATCATCGAGCGCAAACCGCAAACTATGCAATGCCGCGAGATAACTGCCCGACCAGTAGATCGTCTGCGGCCAATCAAACCCGCTCGCTGCCAGCATGCGCAGCAACGTGGGCAGCGTAAACATGGTCATATGGCGCGGCAGATCATAGCCCGACCAGTAATCACCACACAGCCGTGCCATGATACTGCCAGCATCCGGCACACGCACAAACAGTAGACCGCCGGGTCGCACAATTCGCCGAACCTCGCGCAAGCTCGCCAGCGGATCGTGCAAATGTTCCAGTACATCCCACATCGTCACCGCATCGAAACGCCCGGTTGCATACTCGGCCTGCTCAAACGGCCCAGCAAAGACGTT
>JAAURD010000033.1 GCA_012034075.1 Chloroflexaceae bacterium
GTTCTGCAGCCAGGCAAACGCCCGCTCGACCTTCCAGCGTCGCTTCGCTCGGCGCAGGGGTCGCCCATCCTGCGTCGTTCCCTTCCGGTTCCGGCGGTGCGGGGCGATCAGCTCGATCTGCTGCGCCGCCAGGTCGGCATCGAGCGGGTCGCTGTCATAGGCTTTGTCGCCAATGAGCCGCTCCGGTACCTCGTCGGTGAACACCGACACCAGCGTGTCTTGCACCTGAGTGCTTTCATGCCGGTTTGCGGCCTCCACGTGGGCACCAATCGGCAGGCCATTGGCATCCACGATCAGCATCAGGGTCGAGCCTTTGCCGTCTTTCCCACGCCCGACATTGCCGCCCCTTTTTTGGCTTCCACGAAGCTGCCATCGATGAAACACTCGGTCAGGTCGATCTGGTTCTGTTCCTGCAAGACCGCTGCGAGATCCTGGGCCATCCGCTCAAAGACGCCCTGGTCGATCCACTCCTGGAAGCGCCGATGGCAGGTCTGGTATGGCGGATACCGCTCGGGCAGATCCTTCCAGCGTGCCCCGCTGCACAGCACCCACAGGATACCGTTCAAGACCGCCCGGTTGTCCACGCGCGGACGTCCTTTGCCATCAGAGCGACGCGGCACCACCGGAATGGACGGTGCCAGCCGTTCCCACTGTTCATCGGTCAGGTCAGCCACAGTCTCGTCTCTCCTCTCTGCTTCGATTATCCCGGGAGAAGATTATACCATTTTTGAGACTGGTTCATGATGCGTTCGATCATCGCTCTATAAGCAGAAGTCTGAGAGACTCAGATGATGATGATTGCCAGATTGTTCTGACTCCTGCAACCGAACAGCGTGTTTTGTGCGGTACAGGGGCGTGTTATAATAGTATTTATCCATGGAGAGATAGGGATGTGGGTATGCGAGTTTTAATTGTAGACGACGATCCAATACACCGGAGATTGTTGCAAGCCAGTCTGAAGACAGCACACGATGTCTATGAAGCAGATGATGGGCAAGCCGCCTGGGAATTGCTCCAGCGTGAATCATTTCATTTCGTGATCACGGATTGGATGATGCCGCAGATGGACGGAGTTGACCTGATTCGCAATATACGTGCGAGTAACTGGATAAGCTACACCTATATTATTCTGGTGACCGCCAAAGGCAACCGCCATGATATGATTGAAGGGCTTGAGTCAGGCGCGGATGATTATATGATCAAACCCTTTGACCAGGCCGAACTACGAGCACGAATGACTATTGGTGAGCGGATTTTAAATCTTGAAATGCGCCTGCGAGAACTGGCAACCCATGATTATCTCACCGCATTGCTCAATCGCCGAGCGATTTATGATGAAGTCAATAAAGAACTCCAACGCGCCAGACGCACCGGATACCCACTGAGTCTCATTATGCTCGACATTGACCATTTTAAGAAGGTCAATGATACCCATGGACATCTTGTTGGTGATGAAGCGCTCTGTCTGGTAGCCAATACCCTCAAAGAAGGAGCTCGTTCGTATGATACGGTGGGACGCTGGGGCGGCGAAGAATTTTTGATTTTGCTGCCGGAAACCTCGCTGCTTGAAGCGTCACAGGTTGCCGAACGAGTTCGCATCAGTGTTTCGACCACCAGCCTGGTATTACCGGATCAATCACCCCTGCATGTCCAGATTAGTCTGGGCGTAACCAGTACATCCATTGGTCAACTGACAAATGGCGAACTGCCTGCACTCAATATGCTCTTGCAACAGGCAGATGATGCCCTGTTGTTAGCAAAACGCACTGGGCGAAATCGCGTCTGTGTGTTTGGGCGGATGTCCGTTCCAGATAGTGTTGATCGTTTCCAAACCGATGAGCGATGAGTGTTGTTTCAGATCGTAACGAGAAATGGTATAATCAAATCGCTTTGCGCTTTATGCTTCAACACCCGGATAGCAAGGATTTAGGTAAGGAACAAAACAATGCCCAAGCGTACCGATATCCAGACCATTCTGATTGTCGGTTCTGGTCCTATCGTGATTGGTCAGGCATGCGAGTTTGATTATTCTGGAGCGCAGGCATGTAAAGCCCTGCGTGAAGAACAGTATCGTGTTGTGCTGGTGAACTCGAACCCTGCAACCATTATGACCGATCCCGAACTGGCTGATGTCACGTACATCGAGCCATTAAACATCGAGAGTCTGGAACGAATTATTCAACGAGAGCGACCCGATGCGTTGCTTTCGACCGTTGGCGGTCAGACCGCACTCAATTTGTCGGTGGAACTGGAACAGGCCGGCATATTACACCACTATGGTATTGAGTTGTTGGGTGCCAAAGTGGAAGCGGTGCGGATTGCCGAAGATCGCCAACTCTTTAAACAAAAGATGATCGAGATTGGGTTGCAGGTTCCGCAGAGTGGCATTGCCCATACCCTTGCCGAAGCACTGGATGTTGTCGCTGAAACCGGCTTTCCGTCCATTGTTCGACCATCGTTTACGCTCGGCGGTGAAGGCGGCGGCATTGCCTACAATATCGAAGATTTTCGGCTCTTGATTGAACGAGCACTCGATATCTCGCCGGTCCATCAGGTACTCGTAGAAGCGAGTGTCCTTGGATGGAAAGAATTTGAGCTCGAAGTCATGCGCGACCGGGCCGATAATGGCGTGATTATCTGTTCTATCGAAAATATCGATCCGATGGGCGTTCACACGGGCGATAGTATCACCGTTGCTCCTGCTATGACCCTCACCGATCGCGAATACCAGCGCATGCGTGATATGGGCTTACGCGTCCTGCGTGCCGTCGGCGTAGAGACGGGTGGAAGCAATGTGCAGTTTGCCATTCATCCCACCGACGGTCGGATATATGTGATCGAAATGAATCCACGGGTGAGCCGCAGTAGTGCGCTTGCCAGCAAAGCCACCGGCTTTCCCATTGCCAAAATAGCCGCCAAACTTGCCGTCGGGTATACCCTGGATGAATTGCCCAACGATATTACCCGTGAGACCCCGGCCAGTTTTGAGCCAACGCTGGATTATGTCGTCGTCAAAATTCCACGCTGGACCTTTGAAAAGTTCCCCGAAGCCAATAAGACGCTGACCACGCAGATGCGCAGCGTCGGTGAAGTAATGGCGATTGGACGCACATTTCCAGAGGCATTTCAAAAGGCATGGCGCTCGCTCGAACAGGGTCGGGCCGGTTGGGGCGCCGATGGCAAGGATAAGATCGACCCGGATCGTTTACGTGAATACCTGATTACCCCCACCCCAGAACGTTTCTTCTATGTCCGTTATGCATTGCAGAGCGGTATGGGCGTTGATCAGATCAGTGCTTTGACGCATATCGATCCGTGGTTTATCCATCAATTCGAGCAAATGCTTCACATCGAAGGGCGAGTTCGGGCATTCCATCTCGGCAATGTTCCGCCTAACCTTGTGCGTCAGGCCAAACGCATGGGCTACAGCGATGCCCAGTTGGCGTATCTGCTGCAACCTGAACGAGATCATGCTCAGGCCGAAAGCCCGCAGACCGAGTTGGTCGTGCGAGCGCGACGCAAAGAAATGGGTATTTTGCCCACCTTTCATTGTGTCGATACCTGTGCTGCTGAATTTCCTGCATTGACGCCCTATCTCTACTCCTCCTATGAAACCGAGAACGAGTCCCTGCCCAGCGACCGACCCAAGGTGATGATTCTTGGCAGCGGCCCTAATCGTATTGGTCAAGGGATTGAGTTTGATTACTGTTGCTGCCACGCCGTCTTTGGCCTACGCAAACTGGGATACGAAACCATCATGATCAACTGTAATCCAGAAACCGTATCGACCGATTACGACACCGCGGATAAACTCTATTTTGAACCGCTAACGTTAGAAGATGTCCTCAATATTGCCGATCTAGAGCAGCCTGAAGGCGTTCTGGTGCAATTTGGCGGTCAGACACCGCTCAAGCTCGCCAATGCCCTCGAAGCAGCCGGCGTCCCTATCTGGGGCACACCACCCGACGCCATCGATCTCGCCGAAGACCGTGATCGCTTCAGTACGCTTTTGGATGAATTGGGCATCCCAACACCTGAGCATGGCAGTGCCGTGTCACTCGATCAAAGCCTCGCAGTTGCTCGCCGCATTGGCTACCCGGTCGTGGTTCGGCCTTCCTATGTGCTAGGTGGGCGAGCAATGGCAATTGTCTATGACGATGTGAGCCTCGAACGATATATGCGCCATGCCGTCGATGCATCTCCTGAGCATCCAGTCCTGATTGACCGTTTCCTGGAAGATGCCTTTGAAATGGATGTTGATGCCGTGAGTGATGGTCACAATGTGGTCATTGCCGGGGTGATGGAACAAATCGAACAGGCGGGTATTCATAGTGGTGACAGTGCCTGTGTCATTCCTCCATATATGGTTGATCAGGAACACGTTGATACCATGTGTCAGGCTACAGCCCAGTTGGCTCGTTCCCTTGGCGTCATTGGTCTCATCAATATTCAATATGCCATGAAAGATGGTGTTGTCTACGTGTTGGAAGTGAACCCGCGTGCAAGCCGGACGGTGCCGTTTGTTGCCAAAGCAACCGGTATTCCATGGGCGCAAATAGCTGCTCAAGCGATTGCTGGCAAGCCCCTAAGCGCCTTTGAACTGCCAGATACACAGTCTATGCTCTATCCTGATCATCATCAACCCATGTATCATGTAAAGGAGGTCGTCATGCCCTGGGCACGCTTTCCCGGTGTTGATACGCTGTTAGGTCCTGAGATGCGTTCGACTGGCGAGTCTATGGGCAGTGGCTCAACGTTTGGTGAAGCATTCGCCAAAGCTCAACTTGGCTGCAAGCATACCTTACCAAGCATGGGCAATGCGTTTATTAGTGTCAATGATAACGACAAGGCCAATGTGATTGCCATAGCTCGCGATCTCGCCGACATGGGGTTCACGCTCTTTGCCACCAGTGGTACTGCGGCAGTCCTGCAAGCTGCCGGCTTGCAAACAACACCGATCTATAAAGTCAATGAAGGCCGCCCACATACCGTCGATTATATCAAAAATGGTCAGGTTGCGCTGATTGTTAATACCCCCCTGGGCAAAGCTAGTTTCTTTGATGAGCGAGCTATTCGACATACCGCTCTGACCCATGGGGTGCCCACCGTCACCACCCTTTCCGGTGCAGCAGCCGTCGTACAGGCCATTCGTTCTATCCGTAATGGCGGCTGGACTGCGCACAGCCTGCAGGAGCGCATGCGCAAGATTTATCTTGAGCAGCAGACTCCATAAGGAAAAGATATGTATACTATAGGTCCGCCTATCCTGGCCGCTGTGGTCGAACAGGCACGTGATGGGATTGCTGTTGCCGATGTGAGTGGCACTCTGATCTATGCCAATCGCGCATTTCAGCAACTGATGGGATACAACCCAGATGCACATGAAATGACCATTTATGATCTCTTTACGGATGAGGAAGAGGCCGATCATCTCATGGTAATGGTACATGATATGGCAGAATATGGCTCATGGCAAGGTGATCTTACTCATACTCGCCTGGATCAGGTTGTTTTGAAGCTCCAACTGACGCTGGTGGCTCTGCGTGATGTGCCAGATCAGCCACCAGCATTGGCCTTGTTTCTCCATCGGCAAACAGCTATGTAAAGCCTGATGGAATCATGGTGAACGCAACACAAGACGGAACCGGGAGACCCCGTGCAAAAAGGAACCGATCACGGTATGCAATATCCATTGTTAGTGCTACGACGATGGCAAGTATGATCAGCATCGATATTCTGCGGACGATCCCATTATTGGCACATCTCGATCAGCAAACCCTGACTGACATTGGTCACCAAATGCACCAGCGTAGCTATCGACCGGGCCAATATATTCTCTATGAAGGTGAACCACCACCCGGTATTTTTCTCGTGCTTCAGGGTCGTGTTCGCCTATCGTGTACTGCCAGCGATGGCCGCGAACAAGTTCTTGATATGGTCGGTCCCGGTGAAAACTTTAATCTTGTGCCAGTCTTCGACGGTCAACCCAACCCGATGAGTGCCAGAGCCATGAGTCCGGTGGAATGTCTCCTATTACCACAACCAGATGTGTTTCACCTGATTACATCCCATCCTGACCTCACCCGCGCAGCCTTGAGCGAAATGGCCGGGCAATTGCGAGAACTCGTTGGTCTGGTCGAAGACCTGGCCTTTCGTTCAGTACGAGCACGCCTGGCCCGTCATTTATTGGCAGAAGCACAAGAAGGGACGGCCGAATTAACCCACCAGGAGTTGGCGGAACGTGCTGGCACCGTGCGCGAAATGGCCGGGCGTGCCTTGCGCCGACTGGCTGAAGAGGGACTGGTCCGTTTAGCGCGTGGCCGCGTGATTGTGTTAGACGCTGAAGGACTGGCACGTGTGATCGAAGAATAGACCGCATCTTGATGCGCTGGTTACTGTGTCTCTCTGGAATAGCTATCCATTGAACGTGCATGATCGTGAATACAGATCGTACCTATCAAATGCTCCTGGTTCTTTTTTTTGCACAGTCATGTGCATTTATCCTCGGGTTGGGGCAACTGTATGGGGGGGATCCCACCGTTCAAACTGCCCGTGCATCAACGCCTGAACTGTCTCGTGATATCCCTGATAGATCGAACCTGGCTGAGTGTGTGATTGCTCAAATAAATTATCCGAGGCATATTCTTAGCTATCAACTGCATATCACTACCATCGGCGACCATCTCGATGCCATTGCCCATCAGTATGGCAGTGAGGCCGCTTTGATCCAACAATACAACCATATCTCATGTTCCCCACCGCCGGGTCGCGCCTTAATCATCCCACAAACAAACCCACCAGCGATCTGGCCTCAACAGAGTGTGCGTGATCAAACCATCTTGATCGACCATGGGCGGACGGATCGACCCTGGGTAGCACTGACCATCGATATGGGTGCCGGTAGTCAGCCAGTACCGCACATGCTGGAGATTTTGCGTGAACGTGATATTCAAGTGACGTTTTTTCCGACCGGCAATTGGATTGCCCAGAATCCCTGGCTCGCCCGCCAGATTGCCCAGGACGGCCACGAGTTTGGCAACCACTCCTATTCACATCCGGATCTGCGTACATTGACTGACCGCCAGATTGCCCAAGAACTGGCAAAAACCGAACAACTGCTCTATGACACCACCGGAGCAACCTCTCGTCCATTTGTTCGTCCGCCCTACGGCGCCTATGATGAGCGCGTGTTACAAACCATCACCACACAGGGGTACTTGCCTATTTTCTGGAGCCTGGATAGTCTCGATTCAGTCGATCCACCGAAGACACCTGCGTTCTTAATCCATCGGGTAACGACGACTCTATCGCGTGAAGAATTGTCCGGTGCCATTATTCTGATTCATGGCGGCAGTGAAGCGACCGCTGAAGCCTTACCATCTATTCTCGACCAGTTTGCTACAATGGGGTTTGAAGTACGAACCTTGAGCGAAGTCCTTGGTCAATAAGAAGGAGCAATGTATGACCACCGTGCGTTATGTCGAACGAAAACCATTGATAACCAGTGATGGCCCACCACCGTTGCTGATTATGTTGCATGGATATGGCAGCAACGAACAAGACCTGATTGGCCTGGCGCCTTACCTCGATCAGCGCCTGCACATTATCAGCACGCGTGCGCTGTTTGATATTGGCTTTGGGTTTGCCTGGTATCAACTGGGCGGCATGCCCGGCAATTTGCAACAGGATGATAACACCTTGAAACAAAGCCTGGATGTCTTGCTCAAGTTTGTTGAGGGTATCCCCGAACATCTCGGTGCCGACCCATCACGGGTGTATTTGTTTGGCTTCAGCCAGGGTGCCGTTATGAGCATTGATGTTGCACTGATTTACCCAGAACGGATCGCCGGCGTCATTGCTATCAGCGGCTATCTCGATCCGACCGTCCATGACTGGGTCAACACCGATCAGTTGCATCGCTTGCATGCCCTCGTCATGCATGGCAACGTAGATGATGTCATTCCCGTAGCTGGTGGGCGGGGCATCCGCGACTTTTTGCAAACCACCCCGGTTCAACTCAACTACTACGAATATGATATTGGTCATGGCATTCACCCGCAGGCCCTAACCGTGATGCAACAATGGCTGCGTGAACGCATTGAAGCGCAGGGACCAGCTACCGACACCACCGCCGGCATGGTCTGATGGGCAGGTCGTCATGATCCCACTGCGTCTTGCCGACCCTGGTCGCCACTACCACCGCCATCGCGCCCAGATTGATGCTGCCATTGCACGTGTCCTCGAACACGGCTGGTATGTACTAGGGCAAGAAGTCAGCGCCTTTGAAGCAGAATTTGCCCAATTCTGTGGCGTCAATCATAGCATCGGTGTAGCCAGCGGCACCGATGCCCTCTATCTCGCCCTCACAGCACTGGGCATTGGGCCAGGTGATGAAGTCTTGACGGTAGCAAATGCCGGCATCTACCAGGCACTTGCGATTACCCAGACCGGTGCAACGGCCGTGTTGGTCGATACTGACCCCCACACACACAACCTTGACCCCAATGCCATCGAGAGTGCGCTGACCTCCCGTACACGAGCCATTCTGCCAGTCCATCTTTATGGACGTATGGCCGACTATACCCGGCATACGTGCCATTGCCCAACGCCATCAACTCGTCGTCGTCGAAGATGCCGCCCAGGCCCATGGTGCCTGGCTCACCGAAACCGCAACCGGCCTGCCGCGCAGGGCCGGTTCCTGGGGCGATTGCGCCTGTTTTAGCTTTTACCCCACCAAAAATCTGGCAGCCCTCGGCGACGGTGGCGCAGTCGTCACCAACGACGCAGCACTGGCTGAACGTCTGCGCCAGTTGCGCCAATATGGCTGGAGCACCAAATATACCAGCACCCTGCACGGCGGTCGCAATAGCCGGCTGGATGAAATCCAGGCAGCCGTGTTACGCGTCAAGCTGGCCTACCTCGCAGCCGATAACGCCTTGCGCCGTGAGCGTGCCAATTGGTATCGCACCCTCCTCGCAGAGACCCCGCTCGAACTTCCAGCCGATGAACCAGGCCATGTCTATCATCTCTACACCGTCATGACCGATCAGCGTGACGACCTCCGACAGGCCCTGACAACCGCCGGTATCGGCTGTGATATTCACTACCCGCTCCCAGTTCATCAACAACCGATGTATACCCAGGCACAAAAACAAGCATCAGTACGCCCGATTGGTGCTGGTACGCTGCCCCATACCGAACGCCAGGCCCAACGAACCCTCTCGCTCCCGCTCTACCCCGAACTGACCCAGGCTGAAGTCGAGCGAGTCGCACAAGCTATCTCTACGCTCAACTGGTCATGGTTTTGACACAAAAGCCAGCAACGTCTCCGGAAACGTATCTGTCACCAGCAAAAAGCCTTGCTCATCAAACCGCACAATCCCCTCCCAATTGCGTGCATCTGCTTCCAAAACGAGCTGAATCGGCGGAGTATTGGTCAGCGTGATACCATTCTTGTTATATTGGAGCTCCACCAACCGCTCAACATGGTCAAACAGCGCATGGGTTTGGCCCTGACCAAAAACCTCGACCAGCGGATCTCGTTCAGGTAACAAAGCTGTATCTCCGGGAAAGAAATAGTTTATCACCCAGAAGCGATTGTCCCTATCGACACGGGTTGCATCGGTGACCCGATACTCCAGTGGTGGGAAGGGCATTGTGCCGACCAATTCCAGGTCCCGATTAAATTCACGGGTAACAGGAGAAGAATTGACACCACGACCATTTACTTCATAAATAGTCACAATTCGATCATCAGCGGACAGAATTGCTTCATTCGATATATTATCGATATTGGATTGTGTTTCCAGAGAAACGATATGATCGGTATTGAGAGTTAACATCATCAAATCAGGGTTTATTGTACCACTGATAAGGTATGAGCTGGTTATACCGTTGGAAAAGGCTTCGATGGTCAGAAAAGCCACATTGTCTACAATAGTTATCGCCTCAAATCCCTCAAACCCAACAACACGTTCGGTTAATCGGTGCGCATTCAGCGCAATAGGCACCGGTTGCAGGGCCTGATTGTTTGTTCCGTCAATCGCTGCTTGAATATCGGCTTTGGCAAGCATAAGCAGCGCACCATCACCAGTTGGATCAACGACAATCGGATACTGCGGTAACAAGATCAGCTGATCGTCATACCAGGCCATACCCGATATTTCCGCCTCAGGTTGTCGCAATGGCCCAGCCACCGGCAAGAGCTGAATAGGCTGTTCACTATTCGTAGATGCGGTATCGTCTGCTGGAGTTGTTGACAAATTGGGAGGTGGTGGAGCCTCCGCCGGGTTGCCACCGGCGCAACTGGCAAGTATCGCCGCTATCGGTAAAAACCAGGGCATGATGCGCACAATGAACCGGTGATAAACCATCGTGTAGCCTCTCTTTTTGCTGCTCATACAACGCTGATCCGTTGTGTGGAATGCATTCATTGGATTGACAGAACGATGGTATCATAGCGCGGACCAAACGAACAGCCAATCGTCTCGTTTTTTAGCCCAGAATCTGCCCTTCAGGGTCAATTTCGTGGCGCAAGCGTTGCAACGCCAGGTCACCCGCCTTCGCTTCCAACATAATATCAAATGGAGGTAACCCCCGCGCCGCCTCAAGCAAGCGGTGCATATCACTCACGGCCACAAAATCGGCATGCTGACCATAACGCGGTGGCAAGATACGGGCTGGATGGTTGTTGTTGGACGGTAGAAGATGTGCTTCACTACGAGCCGTACTGAGATGTATTTTCGGTCGGCTACCATCGGGCCAGGTAGCCAGTGCCAAACCCAGCGCCATATTGAGTGGCAAGCGGTCGGGGTTGGCAAGTTGCCAGTGCAATAAATCAAAAACAATCGGAATACCACAGCATTGATGCAACTGCAACAGTCGGCCAAGGTGCCAGCCCTGCGTATCATGCTCAACCACCAAACGAGCGCGTGCCATAGGCGATAACTGCTCATACCGCTGGGCAAAACGGCTCAATGTCGCCTGATCATCGGCAGCCGCTCCTACATGCACCACCATTACCGCATCTGGCCCTTTGTGCAAGCTATCGAGCAGCCACGCCTGCGCTTCTATAATCCGCTGGCTGCGCTGGGCGACTTCGTTATCAGGGCTTCCCAGCGCAACAAACGGGTCAAGATGCATCGTTAACCGAACGCCCTGTACCTCAACCAGTTCAGCAATAAAATCCAGTTCACGAACACAGTCGGCCAGTTCAGCCATCGTCTCCGGGTTGGCTGGTTCGGGTAACAGTTCCGATGAGATGCGATAGAACGACACCCGAATGCGTTCGAGATAGACCAGAATATCTCGTAGATAGATCAGGTTCACACTCAAGTGTGGTGGCGGATTGCGACGCGCATCGTGTGAACGGAGTGTCGGCTTACCGACGATACGCACGGGAAAACCCAATCGAATACGTAACAGCAGATTATCAACTGTCTGGGTATCACCCTTCATAGTGTGTTGTACCAGGGGTAAGGGCTTTCTGTTTCATACCCCAATGGTCTTTTCCCGTTATGGCAATGACTGCTCCCCACGCCAACCACGTGCCTCAACCAACTCATTGCCCAACAGGCCAAGCCGCACCTGACCATCGGCATGAAACTCAAAGCGAGCACGTTCAAACCATTGCACCGTCACAAAAACGCCTGGCGCAATCTCTTCTACCTGTGGCTCAGAAATGGGATTGCCAAACAGAGCCAGGTTTTCAGCTTCGCTCTTTCCTGACTGACCATCAAATTCCAGGCCATACCGATGCCAATAGCTCAAAAACGGTTCACACAGATTGTGCTCGGTGGGGAAAAACTTACAGCCGGAGGTTGGACTGCCCTTCGGCAACGTAAACCAACTCCGATCTTGCAATAACAAAATCAAGTCCCCCAGCCGGGTAATCTGCACATTGTACGGCGCCGGATTCTGCGGATGAAGTTCAAAACGGTGACGCTCAAAGTATTGCACGGTATAGCCATTCCCATCATCACCAAGCTCCACAAACGGCTCGCTGATCGGGTAGCCAAACACCGTCAAACCACCATGGGTCTCCCAGAAGCGCTTAAACTCACCACTCAAGGTGTGCTGTGTTTCCGGAAAATAGGTCATGTCGGCAGTTGTTGGTACCGGCGACACTGGCAGCAGTGCCGATGGCGCCCCATTTGGGTCTGGCTCGGGTTGTGGCATAGGTTCTGGTTCTGGCTGTGGCTCAGGTTCAGGCGGCGCATTCAATGGACATGTCGTATATCCCTGTGCCAATTCCAACGCCTGACGTGCATTCAGTCGGCCCGACCCATACTCGGCATCTTTGCCCGGAGGCCCTTTGTCATCAGCACTGGCTTCCAGCACACACTGTATATCGGACGGGCCGAGATCCCCCCGCACCGTGAGCACCAGACCCACCACCGCAGCAACATGCGGGCTGGAGAACGATGTCCCATTCGGCGTACCATATTGCCCATCAAGGATAGTCGTCCAGAGACCCACCCCAGGCGCCGACAGATCAATATACTCGCCCGTGTTTGAGAAGCTCGTGACAGCATCGGTATTGCCCGTCGCGCTCACCGCAATCACATTACCATAAGCCGCTGGATAACTCACCGGATTACCCTGTTCACCTTCATTCCCCGAAGCTGCTGTCACAACAACCCCCCGACTGACCGCATAGTCGATAGCTTCACGCAAAATCCGGCTGTCATCCTGGCCGCCCAGACTCAAGTTGATCACCCGTACCCCATTATCGGTTGCCCAGCGAATGCCATCCGAAACCGTCGCATCGTTCCCACTGCCATTTCCGTCAAGCACCTTGACCGGTACAATCGTGCAACCCCAGCAGACACCAGCGATGCCAGCGCCATTGTTCGTGGTGGCTGCCATAATCCCCGCAATCGCGGTGCCGTGACCATTATCATCCTCGGTATAAGCATCACCCATAATAGCATTGTAGCCTGCTTGCACTTTGCCCGCCAGATCTGGATGACCACTCGATACCCCCGTATCCAGTATAGCAAGCGGTATATTAGCACCAGTAGTGATATCCCACGCGGCAAAAGCCTGAATATTTTCCAACGCCCACTGCTGCCCAACGGCCTCATCATTCGAGGTAAGCAACATCTGGCGCACATAGTTGGGTTGCGCCAGTTCTACCGCCGGGTCAGTCTCAAAGACCTGCGCCAACTGCTCAGCATCAATGTATGGATCAAACTGGACACGATACGTCTGGCGATCCATGCGTAACGGCTCGGCAGTATTGGCCGCCAACGCATCGAAGAGGCCTTGCAGACGTTGCTGATCGGCAGCCATGGCCGTGCCATACACCGATTCCCCAGCAAACGTTACCTGCAGTGACGGTGAGAGTGACAAACCAGACTGGAAACGCACGATAATCTCACCAGGGACGTACCGTTGATTGCCTGGAGCGCCTAGGCTCACCAGTCCAGGCTTCATGCTGTTCCTGGCTTCTGTCGTGGTCAGCACAGGACTAGCTATGGTCAGTGCCAGCAGCAGCAACAACAGGACGATATGTTTCATAGATGAAGCACCTTATGTATTGTATATGCGAATAATCGTATGGCCTGGTATGATAAAACCGTAACCACAGAATAGTATAACAGGATTAGGAACGGGGAACAATGGGGTTGAACATTGATTTGTTCATGCGTGATTGGTTGATTTCTCCATACAAGCATGGTACAACCACCATTATGGAGATCATAATGGCGTAAAACGGTGGGGAATGACCAAGAATCAGGATACAAAAAAGCAAGCCAACGGGGGGACTCGAACCCCCGGCCGACGGTTTACGAAACCGTTGCTCTACCAACTGAGCTACGTTGGCACATGCACACACACTGATACACCGTTCTTGTATCCCTTCTATTCTACCCTCATGCTATCGGGTTTGTCAAGAGTCATCGCATCACAGCATGCCACCAACTCAACCCCATCGCAGATACCGCTCGATCAGCTGTTGCCCACGTGCCAGATCATCCAACGAGATCATCCCCAGACCGATCAGCATCACCGGATACATCAGCAGGAACAGCAAGCGTACCCCCACGCTCAGCACACTGGTCTCCTGGCTAAACCACAAACCAGCAACCACCAGCGCCATCTGTATCGTCAGCAGCAAGAACACCGGTCGCCATTGGTAAGGCACTGCATAGTAGCGCTGGGCAACGATAACCGCCGCAATCGGCCCACAAAGATAACCCAACGGCGTTGCAATCGCAGCCCCCGCTACCCCCAACACCGGCACCAACAGCAGGTTCAGACCAATATTTACCGCCGCACCCACCATCGTCGTCCACGCCAGATGCGCCGTCTTCCCCGTAATATAGAGACCCGTCGTCAGAATGATCTGGCTTCCGATAATCGGCGCGGCCGAACCCAGCAGCCAGACATAGCGGTAAGCCGGCAGATACATCGGCGTCGTAAAAACCATAATGATCTCTCGCGCAAAGAGACTCAAGCCCAGCACCATCCCCAGCATCCCCGCCAGATACCAGATCAATGTCCGTGCATATGTCTGTGCAGCCGAAGATTGCTCCTGAATCGAAAGCGCAAACGGAATCCACGCCTGCTGAAACGGAATGCTCAACAGCGTCAACAGCGAAGCCAGCTTTGCCGCAATATCGTAGATACCAATTTGATCGAGACCAATACCCATTTGCAACAACAGTGGCCGGTCAATATAATTCAGCGCCCAGTTAGCCAGCCCCATTGGAATAAGTGGCACACCAGCCAGCAACAGCCGCCGCGTCACAGGTTCAACCGACCAGCCTTGCAACAATGCCCGTGGCGCCGCCAGCACGTATTCCGGCGCAAGCAGCAGACAGAGCAGACTCAGACCAACATACGTACACATCTCCGCCGCCAACGCCCCCATTAAACCCGCCCGCAACCACACAACCAGCACCAGGTTGCCCACAGCCAGCAGAACAATCTGCGCAAGACCCACTGCCGTCGCCTTAAATGCCTCCTGACGCAACCGAAACGCCCCCGTCTGCAGCGTATAGATTACCCCAAATGGCAAATTGAGCAGATACACGAAAATCATCGGTGCAAACCGCAGATCACCGAGCCAGATCAGCGCCAGCGGTTCTACCACAAATAGTGCTACCACCATCAGCAGCGTGGAACAGATGATGCCAAGCCACAGCGCCGTTGACAGCAAACGCAAGCGTGATTCCTCATCCGACTGCTTATACAGCAAAACGCTCATCGCCGTGATCATCCCCAGCATCCCAAAAACGGAAATGATCATGCCCAATGAGCGAATTAACCCCAATGCACCAAAATCTTCCGGCGTGAGCACACGCGTATAGAGCGGCGTCAGCACCATCGAAAAGAGTGGCGCAATAAGCGTATTCAGACTATACGCCAGTGTCGAGCGAAAAAGTGGACGCAAACTCATGCGTTCTCAGAGATTACCAATCGCCTGTGTGTTGTTCAAGCAACTGGGTATAAAATGAGGTCTGTTCAAGCAACTGTGGGTCGTTGAGCAGAGCGGCAGCTTCCTGCGCCGTCGCCACCAGTTCCTGCTCAGCCGGTGTTACCAGCAGCAACGTCAATTGCGGCACCAGCTGCATATCCGGCTGCACCACCTGTTGCTGCACAATCTGGCGCATCGTCACCAGGTCCTCGCGTTCCATCGCATCCCGCAGCAACGCCAGCGCCAACGTTGGCGTTGGCTCAGAGCCAATCTGCTGCGACTGATCCCTGGCAGCCGTCAAAAAGCGCTCAACCTGCCCCGTATCACCCTTCTCCTGAGCGATAAGCGCCCCAAGCGCCCAGAGATCAACTCTATTCAGGCTATCTGCCAGATGCCACAGCTGGTCCAGATCAGCCTGTTCCGGCCTATCCCGCAGGTGCCGCGCCTCTCGTATCGCCGCATATTCCGCCGATGTTGGTGGCACACGCTCAGCACAAACCGCGCTGCCCTGACACGCCATACTCTCAAACAGCAACGGCTCGCGGCGTAGCACCTGCTGCCAATACGGTGCAGCCTGCTCCAAATCACCCTGCTGTTCAGCCAGCAACGCCAGCAGCAAATCGCCATAGACCCAGTTCCCAGTATCAAGCTGCTCAAAAGCGTGGGCTTCTGCGCGTGCCTGATCATACTGCTGCATCTGCATCAACAGCGCCGCCCGATTGAGTGGTATTGCGTGGTTCCCTGGATCATGCTGCTGTGCCCATGCCTGCGCCTCCAATGCCAGCGGCAGCAACGCCGGATCAAACAGCGCCTGCCATGCCAACACCGTCGCCCGGTCACTATACGCTGGCCCCAAATGCGGCGCCAGCGCAATTGCTCGGTTTGCCCGTTGCCAAGCCTCATCCAGATCGTTCTGTTGCAATGCTGTCCTGGTTTGCTCGCGCAATGTACGCCACTCAGCATACTGGCGGCTCGTCATCATATACGTCGTCCACGCCAGCAGCGCACTCAACACCAGAATCATATGCACCGGGTGTGGCATCCACCGGAACCAGCGCCAGCCTGCCGCTGGCGCCAGCCGCCAGCAACCACCCGGCGCCAGCGCCACCACCAGCAGCAACAGAATCAAACTGCTCGTCAGCGGCAAATAGGTGTCAACCAGACCATGCACAACCATACCCAATCCAGCCGTCAAGCAGCCCAGCACCAGCACCCGCTCATCGTCAGCCAGCGCCGCCCGACTCCGCCAGCGCCACCAACCCGCACTGCCCACAAGCGTGACCAGCGCCAACGTCCCGGCCAACCCCGTTTCGCTCAGCGTCGTCAGATAGATGCTATGCGCATGAGTCGCCCGAAACGCCCGGCTACGTGGCTCCATCGCCAGATAACGCGCATCAAAACCGCCCGGTCCAACCCCAAACAACGGCGCTTCACCCCAAAACGAGAGCGCCCGTTCCCAAAACAACCGACGCCCCGTATCAGTCGTCAGGTTGCGCACCGTGCGTTCCACCTGCACTGACTGCGGCGCATCCGGCCCAATCGCACGCCCACGTTGCGAAGCGACCGCTTGCACATTCCACAAAAAGAGACTCAGAAAAAGAAGCGCATAGCCCAGCGTCAGACCAACCGTCCACCGCAACCGCGACCACTCCCGCGACCGATACATCGACCAGACCAACGGCAGCACCGTCGCACCAACCACCGCAACCGTCGCCAACCAGGCCCCCCGCGACGAAGAAAAGAACAGCACCACCACTGCCAGCGCCAGCCAACTACCAGCCAGCCAGCGTATCAGCCGGATCTGTGTCTGCCACAGAGTGACCACGACCAGCGGTACACCAACATTGATCACCATCGCAACCGTATTCGGATGCCCCTGCATCAGCCCATCTAACGCAAGCCGATACCCCGCCGGCATCAACGCGTCACCCGCTTGCCAGAGCTGCAACCAAGTCATCCAGTAGGCCACCAGATACCAGCCAGCACCCAGCAAAACCCCGCTAATCACCAGCATCAGTGCCTGTACCAGCACACGCGGCGACCAGCCATGCGCGAGCACATCCATAGCCATAAAGATAACCACAAATCCAGCAGCCCAACTGATCAGCACCACCATGCGGGCCGTCCCATCGGCTACGCCAAACAGGCTGCTCACCACCAGCACCACAGCACAGAGCAAAATCGGCCATTCTAACGGCGAAGTCAGCAACCGGCGTCGCTGCTGCCAGCGCCACCCCAGCCAGCCCAGCAGCAGCAACGGCGGCACCAAGAGGGCCAACCCCACCAACGCTGGAAGAAACAGACGCGCCACCAGTGCGCCAATCGCAATCAGCGCAAGCACAAGTTGCAACGGCCCGACCCACCACGGGAGCGCTGTCGCCGGCGGCGTCTGAAGCACGTGCTGACTTGCCATCAGGTCGCTCGTCGCACTGGCCTGCCAGACGCCCGCCGTTGTGATGCCATCATCTGGCGGTTGTGTTCGCGGATACGTTGCTCAAGCAGATCATACGCACCAATGCGATGCGCCTGAATCGTGCGACGCAATTGGAGCGTGTGCGGCAGCTCGCGCATATTCCAGACCCAGGCATCCAGCAGCCCCGCCGACAGATGCGGCCAGCGCAGCATTTTCACCAGGCAGACAGCAAGCAAGCGCACCGTATACGCCAGCACCACCGGCCAGCGCATCAGCTTCACATACGTATACAGGCTATTGCGAGCACGCTGCGCATCCCAACCACCAAACTGCCCCGTAATAGCACTCTTCTCATGGTACATATAGCACTTTTCTGAACGCACCACCCGCCACCCCAATAACCATGCCCGCCAGCACACCTCAGCATCTTCCCAATACAGGAAAAACGACTCATCAAAGCCCCCCAATGCCAACCACGTATCACGGCGGGTGCTCAAACCACAGCCTGCCACCGCAGCCTGCTCCGTGATCAGTTCCGGCACATAGTCTGGGATTGGCTCACCCGGTCGCAAGAGCGCCGGCCCAACAATAGCAATATCGCGGTTCTGCTGTAGCACATCGGTGAGAACCGACACCCACCCTGGTACAAAAGTAACATCCGGGTTCAGAAAGATTAACATATCGTTGCGGGCAGCTGCCACGCCCAGATTGCAAGCACGCCCAAACCCCAGATTATGTGCTGATGGTACCAATCGCACGGCCGCACCATAATCAGCCAGCACCGCCCGACTCCCGTCGCTCGATGCATTATCGACCACCAGTATCTCGCTGCCAGCAGGCACCGTTGCCAGCGCACTATCCAGACAGGCAGGCAGAAGATGCGCACCATTATAGTTGACAATAATCAGTGAAACAGACGAATGATCAAAACCAGCAGGTGTCATAGGTACTGGGAGTGTGATCGTATCAGAAGAGATATGAACAAAATGTTCCGTTATATGCACCACATAAACCCAACGTTGAGAACAACAACGACCGCCAGAGATCTCATCATTGGCGGTCATGCTTTGTGTCTCAGGTCAGACCAGGCTAGGAACGATGGTCTTACCCCATCTGATCCGGTGGTTCACCGAGTACTTTGCGGGTAATATACGCAGCCAGCCATGCAGCCAGCGTGCTCAGAACCAGGCTTAACAGGCCGTACACAATCTGTCGTTTCATCTCATAATTCATCAATTCCCTCGCTTCTCCAATGATCTCATCGCAGCCCGATGCAAGTCAAGCGCATATTCATTGCTGATCAGCAATCGTTCTTCTTGTCATCAGGCAAGGCACGACGCAACACCGTTCGTTGGCCGCGAATCCATCTCAAGGTCTGCTGACCTCGCATCGGTGAAAAGACAAAACCGCATACAAAACCGACCAGAAAAACAAACCACCACACTAAAGTGTCTCCGCAGGATCAGCTTCGGCATCGGCTGCAAGGCCTATCACAGCTCTCGCATTCTGCGCCTGATCCTGTACTTTGTGCTGAACCTGTTCGACCGTACCCATCATCCGTTGCTGGATCATCTGGCGATTTTGCGTTCCCTTATGTGGCGTTAACAACCAGGCAGCAATCCCACCAACCACAGCGCCAACAAAAACCCCCCGTGCAAACGAGGCAAAGGTATCTTGCGATGGTGCCTTACTCATACGGTTCCTCCACCGTAACCGCGCAATGGACTCTCCTCCAGCATCAAGCGATCATCACCTGATCTGGCAAACCGTCATCAGACATTTGAACCAACCCCCGCTGTTTCAAACGTCTATCTTCTGGAGTATAGCATATTCCGCATGTTGCGGCAAACGCCCCAACCGTAATGAGCCGCAACCAAACAGCATGCATTTGTTCGGTGTTTTGCGCCCCGATGCTGTTCTATGCTACAATCGCTATGGTTCAGAAATTCAGTGTAGCAACCCGAATAGGTAAGGATGAACTGTTACGAAGCGCAAAACGTAATCGACCAGGGAGTTCGGCCAGGCAGCCACGCCGAACAAGCGGCTCAGCTTGGGTTTCATCTGGCCCGCTGTGAAGACTGCCAACGCTACCTCCAGCAGCAGGAAGAAATCGGCCACCGACACGCCCCAGTTGCCCCAGTGTCCCTCCCAACCAATGGGGCAAAGCACAGCAGACCCGCTCATGCCAACACAACCATACCAGAACAACCGCGCCGCCAGCGCAAACGTCCCTGGCTCAGCATTGGCATCAGTATCATGCTCCTCATATTTGCCCTGAGTGGAGTCTGGGTCGCAACCATTCTTGGCCGTGCCAACGACAACCTCGATGCCATGATTGTCACCCCGGTCGTCCAGCCCGCACCCTCGGTCGTCGCTCATATCAGCGACTGGCATCAATCTGAGCCCATGCTCCCGCCCATTGCCAGTTCTGCCCCAACCCGCACCGCTTCACCTGCGTCACGCAATCCAACGCCTACCGTGACAAATCGCCCAACTGTAACCCCCCAACACACCATCAGTTAGACACACCCCACAGGGGCATAGCTCATCCGATGTGCTGCCATCGGCCATTATTCCCACGCCCTGGCCAACGATCCAGGTACTTCCCAGCCCCGTCGCCGCACCGCCCATGCCAGCCGGTCCGCAACCCTTTATGGGCACCCCCCAACGACCAGTACCCGCCATGACGGAGACGGTACCACTTGCCGGTCAACCACTCCTACCCAGCGCCCCATTCATCGATGTGCAACCAGCAGCCACGCCCGCCCCCGGGCAACCCGTAACAATCCTCCTGCTCGGCCATGATCAACGCCCCGATGAATACACCGTCACCCGTACCGATGCCATCATGCTCGTCCGCATCGATCCAAAGAGTCAGCGCGTCGCCACCCTTTCCTTACCGCGCGACCTCTGGGTAGACATACCCGGCTACGGCTACAATCGCATCAATACCGCCTACCAAACCGGTGAAGTCTACGGTGGCCGCGGCTATGGCTTGCATCTCGCCGCACAAACAGTCTACCAACTGCTCGGCCTGCGGATCGATTATGTCTTTCTCATTGGCTTCGATGGCTTTACCAATCTGATCGACCAGATTGGCGGGATTACCGTCAACGTTGAGAAAGAACTGTATGATACCGAGTTCCCCACTATGGATTATGGCTATACCACCGTCCACTTCTTGCCCGGCCCACAGTATATGGATGGCACCACCGCCCTGATCTACAGCCGCATTCGCCACCCCGACAGCGACTTTGAGCGAATCCAGCGCCAGCAAGCCGTTATCATCGGCATCGCCGCCCGCCTCCGCGAACGCGGTGACCTCGAAAATCTGCTTGCCGCCGACCAACTCACCAGCGCCTTACGTGATTTTGTGCGCACCGACATGCCCAAAGATCGCATCCTCGATATGGTCTGGGCCATGCGCAACCTTGATGTAACCAGCATTCAGCGCTTTGTCCTCACCCCCGATAGCGTGGTTGCCGGTGTGGGCAATGACACTTTCGCCCTCGTCCCCTCACCCGCCGCCCTCAACCGACTCGTCCAACAGTTCCTTGGCAATGAATAATGGGTGATGCGACTCATAGGTTGCTGTGTGCGTAAAAAGTGGTGGTATTGTAACTCTGCTGTAACTTTCTCCCTTATGCTCGCATCCTAACATGCTTTACGATAGTAACATCGTCTGTTTCTGTACAATCACCTGGTTAAAGCAGATTGTATCATATTCTGCCGATTACAAACGCGAAAACACCTGGTACTAGGAGCATCGAGTGACCTTTAACCTATTGCAAACTACCCCATTCTGATGCATGATATCTACTACATATCATTGTCTTTCTGACCGGAAAGTGATGGTACGTTAACCAATTTTTAAGGAATATCTCAGATGTTCAGAAACATATCAGGTTTGGAAAAAGCTCGTGATACTGATTTTTCAGCATTCCAATGACGTAAACTGCTTCTCGTACAAGCAAAAGCTGACAACTTCCTGATACTTGCATAATATCAGAACCTGTGCTACACTCACGCAGCCGTGAGAAAAACCTGGGAGATACGTAGCTGAGAATACCACCAGGTATGTGGTTTTCGGCGGATAACTCTCGTAACCTGTGAGGACTGGAAAAAGAGGCTCCCTAAAACGCAGAAACGGCAGTCTGGTCTTTCATTGTCGTAACACATCTTTGTCTGTTTCGACCTCGTTTTCGGTGAGACCATGTAAAGAGAGAGAGGTATTTGCTCCATGCTTGAGCGAAGTCATAAACCATCCCTGTCTGCGCAACTGAGCGAATTGGAAACCCTGCAGCAACGTGCAGATACTCAGCGCAGCCGACATCGGAAAGTGACCGGTTCGTTTGATCACGTTCGTCATGTCCTGACACCGGCACTGCTCAATCCCATTCAGCATATTCGTCGTCTTCCCAAACGGTATCTTATCCATACCGTGGTTGCCCTGGCCATTCCAGCCGCTATCGGTTTGAGCCAACTTGCAGTGCAACCCACCGTTGAGCAGCAAGCTCCTGTCAGTGTACTCGCTGATACCACCGCAAAACTTGGCCCAATCGGCACCGACACCGAGACATACGATCTGTCGCAAGTCGGTGATCTTCCGTTGGCACCAAGCGATGCCATGCCCATGCCCATTTCATTAACATCACGTTCTGAGGCCCTGGCCCCGGTCGCCGTTCAGGCTACCATCGCTCAGGATATCGCTGCTCGCTTGCGCAATGGCCCCGGCGTTGCCTATGATGCCGTCGGTGAGCTTGATGCAAGCACCAGCATCGACGTTATTGGTCGTTACGGCGAATGGCTCCAAGTGCGCGAATCAAACGGCCAGCAGACCTATTGGGTCCCAGCCGATGTCGTCAACATGCCCCAGGCAGCCCTCAACACCCTGTTTGAAGTCGATGCCGCAGATATTCTGGATGCACCACCGGCGCTCCTCGGTCAGGTCAGCAGTGCTGGCTTGAGCCTGCAAGATGGCCCTGGTACCAATTATGTTGGCATGATGACCCTCGATCAGGGACTCGAACTCGAACTCATTGAGCAGTATAAAGATTGGCTGCGTGTTTCAACGGGCGAAGTGGATGGCTGGGTCAAAGCCGAATTGCTTGATATCGGCCCCAACATTATGCACCGTGTCCCAACCGCCACAACCTTACCCGATGCCAACCCCGATCTCGTCGGCGTCGTCCAGGCCGGCGATATCAACATGCGTGGTGGTCCGGGCGTAGTCTATGACCAGGTTGGCAACCTTGCCGCCGGCACCGTCGTTGACCTGCTCGCCCAGCATGGCGAATGGTTCAAGGTCGCCCTCAACGATGGCAGTGATGCCTGGGTCTTTAGCGATTTGCTCAATATTGAGCCAATGGTGCTGCGCCGTGTGCCCGTCACCAACGATATCCCCGCCGTGCCGGAGCCAGAGCCGCTTCCCGCACCCGCCGTGCCCGCCACCAACCCGAACCCGATGATTGCTGCCCAGCCAGACGCACCCGCCGTCGCGTCCGCGCCATCCGGCTTGACCGCCATGGATAGCAGCGTGACCGCCAGCATTCCAAGCAACGGCGGCAACATGAACGCCTATGCCGCCATGATCCCAGCCAGCGGCGATGTTGCTGGTTTTGCCCTCCGTTTTGTTGGCTCAGCCTATGTCTATGGCGGTGCCAGCCCCGGCGCATTCGATTGCAGCGGCTTGACCATGTACGTCTATGCCAACTACGGCGTCTCCCTACCACACAATGCGGCCGCCCAGTTTAGCGGTGGCTATGGTGCCCTCATCGAAGGCATGCACAACCTGGCCCCCGGTGACCTCGTCTTCTTCGCCGGCACCAACGGTCCTGGTATTGGTCATGTCGGCCTCTATGTCGGTGGTGGTCGCTTTGTCCACGCAATGATGCCTGGTCTCGGTGTGCAAGTCTCCAATCTCTGGGAGAGCTACTGGGTCAACCACTACTACGGCGCCATTCGCGTCTATCGCTAAGCAAATGCGTAGCGGCGCAGCGTGTTGCGTCGAATTCTACATCCCGAAGCCAATTTCACAGGCTTCCTAAGAATCAAAAACGCCTCTCGGGGTTGATCTCCGAGAGACGTTTTTGTAGTATAATCAAGAAAAACGTTAGGATCATCACAATAACGAACAGGGTTGTTTCAATGCGTACTACCATTCGCAATCTCCAAGCCATGAAGCAGCGTGGCGAACCAATCGCCATGGTTACCGCATACGATTATACCTCCGCTCAAATTGTCGATACCGCCGGTATCCCAGTCATCTTAGTCGGCGATACCCTGGGCATGGTCGTCGCCGGGCATACCACCACCCTACCGGTAACCCTCGACGAAATGATCTATCATACCCGCGCCGTTGTCCGTGGCAGCCAGCAAGCCCTCATTATCGGTGACATGCCCTTTCTCACCTACACCACCCCCCAGCAGGCCCTTCTCAACGCCGGCCGGTTTCTGCAAGAAGCGGGTGCTCAGGCCATCAAGCTCGAAGGTGGCGCATCCGTCGTTGAGAGCGTCCATCGACTGGTGCAAATGGGCATCCCCCGTCATGGGCCACCTTGGCTTCACCCCCCCAATCCGTCAACCAGCTCGGCACCCGCGTCCAGGGCAAGCAGGCCGATAGCGCTCGCCAACTCATCCAAGATGCCCTCGCCCTCGAACAGGCCGGCGCCTTTGCCCTCGTGCTCGAACTCGTCCCCCGCCAACTATCCGCCGAAATCACCCACCGTCTGCGTATTCCCACCATCGGCATTGGCGCCGGCGCGCATGCGATGGCCAGGTCCAGGTCTGGCACGACCTGCTGGGCCTCTATACCGATTTTGTGCCACGCCACGCCAAACGGTATGCCAACCTGGCAACCGTCATCCGTGAAGCACTCCAGCAGTATGCCAGCGATGTCCACCAGGGGCTATTTCCCACCGATGAGCACAGCTCCCCCATGCGCGCCGAAGAACTCAAAAAGGCCCTGGAAGCTATCTGAGCGTTGAAGCGCAAAGCGCAAAGCGATCTGAGCGCCCATTGCGCTCCAACGCCCCAACGCTTCAACTGAGGGCAGTGCCATCAGACAACCAGACCCGATAATCTTACCAGACACCCCCGATAATCTTACCAGACGCCGCTGTTCACCTTGACCAGTCTTCCAGTACGAATAGCCTGGAGCACCTTCGGACCAGCCGTATAACACCAGCTCTGCTGCAGGCCCGTACTTGTCTCTACCGTCACCAGAATGCGTTCATACAACCCATACACCGTTCCCTCCAGTTCATCCATCTGCGCTAACTGCTCAGCATAGTGTCCTGACGATAACAGCATCAGCAGACCCTTCACACAGTCTTCATGCTCGCACAGATCATCGACCTGCACCAGAAACGGGTATGCCCCCTGCGTATAGAGCGCTGCCCGATGCAGCACCGCCGGCTCTTGCTTGATCACCGAGCGAACAATCATATCATGATTCTCATAGCCCGGTTTGAGCGTTCCATAGACAAATATTGGTAATATGTTCAGGCTATGCTCCACTGTGGAACAAACATCAGGCGATAAAAGGACCATATCAATCGTCCTATTCTATTTCCATGGACAACGATTGTTCTTCTTTTCGACTCAATCCTGTCCAGGTGATATCACTGCTACCAAACATTGGTCGTGTCTTGACAATATCATGGTATCATAAGATCAATCAACGTGAGATGTCGTATCGTCATTATTTGGGAGAGGTTTAAGTCACCATCGTAGCCGACAACAGCTACTGGGGCAAAACTGACTATGGAAATTGTAGAACACATCGAAGCCATTCGCACCCTGCGCCCACGCTTTGAACGCCTTGGCCTGGTGCCCACCATGGGCTACCTGCACGAAGGCCATCTGAGCCTGATCCGTCGCGCCCGTGCCGATTGTGGCGCCGTGGCCGTGAGCATCTTTGTCAACCCCACCCAGTTTGCTCCCCACGAAGACCTGGCACGTTACCCCCGCGACCTCGATCACGACCTGCGACTGCTCCGCCAGGAACAAGTCGATCTCGTCTTTGTTCCCCACAACTCAATCATCTATCCCCCCGATTTCTGTACCTATGTGCATGTAGAGCAACTCACCACCATGCTTGAAGGCCGTGCCCGTCCCGGCTTCTTTCGTGGTGTCGCTACCGTCGTCTGCAAGCTCTTTAACATCATCCAACCCACCCACGCCTATTTCGGCCAGAAAGACGCCCAACAATGTGTCGTCGTTCAGCAAATGGTCAAAGACCTGAATCTCCCAATCCAGATCATCATCGGCCCAACCGTTCGCGAACCCGATGGCCTCGCCATGAGCAGCCGCAACGCCTACCTCTCACCCACCGAACGTACCGCAGCAACTACCCTCTATCGCGCACTTCAATCGGCAAAAGAGTTGTATGTTGCTGGTGAACGCAATGCCGAAAGCCTGCGCCAGAGCATCCAGCGCGTGCTCGCCGCCGAACCACTCGCCCAGCCCGAATATATCAGCGCCGCCGACCCAACAACATTAGACGAACTTGAGACAATTGATGAGCGTGGCGTCCTCCTCTCGCTCGCAGTACGCATCGGCCCCGCCCGGCTCATCGACAACATCCTGCTCCCGAATAAGCCTTGATAGAGCGCCTAATTGGCAAACAAACGACCCACCGCACACGCAAAATCGGGCAGCAACGGTGTCGTCAGCATATCGTTCACATACAGCCTCGTAACCAGGTGCAGCCTAGCCTGCTCACGCCGATAGACCTCAACCTGGCGCCGCTGCCAATCCACAATCCAATACTCCAGCACCCCCAGCCGTGCATACATCTCCCGCTTGAACTCACGGTCGCGACGTTCGTTCTCACTCCACGGCGAAAGAACCTCAACCACCAGTTCCGGCGCCGCATGCAATATGCCATCTGCCCCCAATGCCGTAGCAAGCCGTTCGTAGCTTATCCAGATAAGATCGGGCGCAACCTCGTTGTCATCCCCAAAAATAATACCAGGGGACGCATTGGCAACACCTACGCCCGTCTTCACATTCCAGGATTCAAAACAATACATCAGCCGCACACAAGCAAGTTGATGGCGCCAGACAGGTTGTTTGACACGTGCAAAACCCCGTCTATAATCTCATATCGCATGCCATTCTCCGGAAAAGCATCCAGGTCCGCTGATGTCCAATAAGCCAGCCTATCATCGTACCGCTCCTGCGCATGAAACGGTGGTCGTTTCATGCATGTTCTTTCTGCTGTGCGGGTGTTACCGACAAAGCCGTTATTCCGTATCATCAAGAAATAACGGCTTCTCTTTCTCCGTGCATGATAGCAGAGCAGTTGCTGCACCGTCAAGGGGTCCGCAGGCTGAGCAAAGAACAGCTGCATTGTTGACGCCTCTTTATACGCCACCGTGGACGGCTGTGGAATGGGCAACCCTTCCTCGCACAGCCCTTCCAGATCGCAATACCCACACGACCCCAGCAACCTGCAAGAACCCTATTGCACCCCACGTAACTCATGACCCAACAGACCAAACTGGACATCATGAGGGGATTCTAAGGCCGGATGATATTCAAAGCGGGCACGTTCAAACCACTGCACCACATACTCCTGGCCCTCAATCATTTGCGTTTGCGGTGGGCTTAATGGGAGACCAAACAGCGCCAAATTCTCCGCTTCGGTCAAACCAGCGCCACCGTCCAGATCAAGCCCACCAGCTCGCCATTCCTCTAAAAAGCGTCCGCATACATCAAACTGCGCTCCCCCAATACGATAGCACGTACCCGGAAGTGGATCAGCTGCCCCCAGCGCTGGTGACTGCTGTTCAAGCACATCAAGCCCTAATCGTCCCAACAACACATCATACGGCGCAGCATTTTCAGGATGCAGTTCCAGGCGGTTCCGTTCAAACCACTGGACATCATAGTCCTGGCCCTCTATCGTTTCCGTCTGCTGCGGAGTGATGGGTAACCCAAAGACCCTGAGACCATCATTCTGCTCCCAATAGGTCAATAACCGACCACACACCTCATACCCAGTCTCAGTAAACAGGCGGCATTCGTTGTTTTCCGCGGGAGACCCAGCCGCATACCAGCGCAAATCTGTCGCATCCTCCGGCAAATCCATCACCTTGCGCAGTCCACTACCATCCAGGTTAACCACCCAGAGCGCCACTTCACTGGGATCAGTGCTGATAAACGCAAGCGTCTGCTGATCTGGTGATAGTACCATATCACTCGCAATCATCCCTGGCACCAGCACCATGTTATCCGTACCATCTGCATTCGCAAGAATAATATCATATTGTGTCTCAACACCTTTGTTAAACCATAAACCGCTACACATATGGCGACTAAAGACAAAACGCAGATCGGCAAGCCATATAAGACTCACTGGCCCGCCAGAAAGTTCTGTACTATCATCGCCAAGATCAAGTAATCCGAAACAGTCGATATCTATCCGAAAGACCGCTCGTCCTTGATCAGAATGAATCCAACCCGGTCCAAAAAATGCATCTATGGTACTAACACTCCGAGATGCAAGATCAAGTTGGTAATAGTTACACATATCCCATTCTGGTGATGGATTACATACGTAAAAAAACACACGGGTTGCATCACTACTTAATACCAGTTCCTGTTGAAAGACGTATTTGGCAGCATAACCACTGCCAGTAGGGGCTTCTGTTAACCGTCCAAACTGCTCAAAAAACGTCTCACTATCAAGCAACACTTGCTTGTTGCTTCCATCGCGGCTGGTCTGTACAATCTGAAAGTCGTCCCAAAGAGTCCCCGACTTCCCTTGCCCGCTATCCCCTATCATTTCCATCCACAGGTACGTATCTTCTGCCATCAGAATGCCGTCTTTTGGCGGAGCCACACCCACTGGCGTACTGCTATTGGTCTCCAGGTCTACCTGGTATTGCTCACCACCCGCACTGTAGAGCAAACTAGCAGAGGTCGTAGCAGCAGACGGGGCTTCTTCAAAAGCAAATGGATCAAACTGGGCATATAGACGAAATGGTACAGCGAGGCCCAAAATACCGAATACCGCGAGAAAGAGCAGACTCACATTACGCAGGAACCGCCGATTGAAATGCTGTTGCATCATACCAAAACTCCTCGTAGAGCTACAATATCAAGGAACACGTATCCTAAGAATTGGACAGACCACCCTGTCGCATCATGCCTATTATAGACCGCATTTCACAGATGTCAACACCGGTGAGAGTACTACCTGCAGCAGGACCAATGTCTTAGTCAGAAAGAAGGATCTTGCCAGCAACGAGCGTGCCAAATCGCATCAGAGACACCAGACCCGCAACAGCAGAGCTCCCAGGTATGCTTCGCCAATAAGCGCTCGTCTGCTTGATTCACTGCCCAGGCTCATCAACACAACCATGATCACCCCCCAAATAGACCCTTTGTTGTGTGCTTTGCCGATATGCTATACTGGATCGTAGACATACAGAACAGCAATATCACAACAAGCAACAGGAGATCGAAATGAACCAGAACCAGCAACAACCATCCAATCCCATCGCTCACATCACCGAGCCTCATACACAACCCAACGCACCCAAAACGGCCAGCGCCGCGCCGCGTGCGATGCCCCCCCTCGAACAGCGAGCACCATACACAACCACGCCCAACATGCGACACATTGCAACACAATGCGACACATTGCACCAACATAGGCGCCCCTCATTTCAATGTGCCCGCATCGCTCCAACGCTCCAACGCTTTGCGCTCCAACGCTTCAACGCTTAGATCGCTCCAACGCTCCAACGCTTCAAGAGTATGGTATACTGCTAGCAATGGGCGAACCGCCTAAAGTCCAGCGGAGGAAAGATAATCGATGGGACCAGAGTTTCAAGATTATTATGCGGTTCTTGGCATCGAGCCAGATGCCAGCGACCAGACCATCAAACAGACCTATCGCAAACTGGCCCGCCAGTATCACCCCGACGTGAACCCTGGCGATAAACAGGCCGAAGAGCAATTTAAAGCCATTAACGAAGCGTATCAGGCGCTAGGTGATCCTGAGAAGCGCCGCAAATATGATCAGTTGCGCCAGCAATACCAGCAGTGGCAGCAACGTGGCAAGGCCGACCAGTTCAACTGGGACCAATGGCAAGCCGCGCCCGGTGAGCGCGTATACACCCGCACCGTCTCGCCCGAAGACCTAGAGGACCTGTTTGGCGATGCCTCGCCCTTTTCCGACTTCTTTAGCTCGGTCTTTGGCGGCGCCGCAGCAGCCTCAGCCGCTAGCGAAAGCCGCTCACGCCGCGGGCGCGATATTGATGCGGCTGTGGCTATCACCCTGGAAGAAGCCTTTCACGGCACAGCCCGCACCTTGCAGGTAGGCGAACGGCGTATCGAAGCACGCATCCCCCGTGGCGTAACCACCGGCTCACGTATTCGGCTCTCCGGTCAGGGCCAGCCCGGCATGGGCCAATCGTCAGCCGGCGACCTCTACCTAGTGATTGAGGTCGAAGAGCATGCCCAGTTTGAGCGTCAAGGTGACGACCTGCACGGCGAGCTTGCTATCGATATCTACACCGCCGCGACCGGCGGCGAAACCCGCGTTCAAACCATCGATGGCCCAGTGATGCTCAAAATCCCGCCACGGACCCAGGCCGGGCGGCTCTTCCGCCTGCGCAACAAAGGCATGCCTCGGCTCGAACAGACCGACCAACGCGGTGACTTCTATGCCCGTGCGCAAATAGTGTTACCAGAAGCCATGAGCGACGACGAGATTGCCGCACTACAAGCACTGGCCCAAACCTATCATGCACGCTAAGACCATTGCAAAGAAATGGGGTAATTCGATGAAGTATCAATCGATCAATCTGGAAGAAATCGCGATCATCACCCAGCTCCCCGTCACGGTGATCCAGCGCTATACCGAGCTTGGTCTGATTGCAGCAGATGAGCACTATAGCGAAACAGACCTTGGTGAACTGCGCTGTGTGCGCCGCCTGATGGATGATCTGGGCCTGGAGCATGATGCAATTGAAGTGCTCTTGCGTATGCGTCAACGCATTTTGCAACTGCAACAAGAAATGGCGATCCTGCGCAGCGAGATCGACACCCATCGCAGCCGTCAGCAAACCACCATCTGGATTGAGGCCGACTGGCGCGACCTTTCGGGTTAATACATAGAGAATACCATAGGAGTACCATTTTGCATCAGCGAATAGCTCATGTACTGCTCATCGCACTGCTTGCGCTGGTTGCCTGTGCCCAGCAACCAGCCGCCACCCGCCGCGCTCCCAGCAACCAGCGCACCCGCACCCGCACCAACCGTCGCCGTAGGCGCAGCGACCGCTCTAGCGCATCAGCCGTCCACAAACGCAGAGGCTGGTGCCGTCGAAAAGACCATCTTTATCGGGCCGCAGCTCGTCGAGTGTACCGGTGTCGCGCCGCAGCAGTGCATGCAAATGCGTGAGCAACCCGACGATCCATGGACGCTCATGTACGATCCAATCGAGGGCTTTACCTTTGCGCCGGGCATGCTCTACGAGCTGCGGGTTCAGCAGCAACCCGTCCCCAATCCCCCCGCCGACGCCTCATCAGTACGCTGGGTCTTGCTCGAAATCGTCAACCAGACACCCGCAGAACCGCCGCCGAATGGCGCCAGCCTAACCGCCACCACGCCCCAGCCAGACACGCCGCCCCATACGGGTACATCTGTGCAAAAGACCGTCTTTATCGGGCCGCAGCTCGTCGAGTGTACCGGTGTCGCGCCGCAGCAATGCATGCTCATGCGTGAACAGCCCGACGATCCATGGATGCTCATGTATGACCCGATAGAAGGCTTTACCTTTGCGCCAGGCTACACCTATGAGCTGCGCGTCGAGCAGCAGCCCGTGCCCTATCCCCCTGCCGATGGCTCATCACTGCGCTGGCTCTTGCTCGAAATCGTCAACCAGACACCCGAAGAACCGCTGCCGAGCCGCGCCAGCCTGAGCATCACATCCCATCAAGCCGGCGACCCGCTCGATGTTGGTGTGCCCGTGGTGGTAACCGGCACAGGGCAGGGGCTGTTTGAAGGCAATGTCGTAGTGTACGTGCTCGACAACCAGGGCACAGTG
>JAAURD010000034.1 GCA_012034075.1 Chloroflexaceae bacterium
CAAGCGCGGTGACGGTCGCTTCAGCACTTGCTGGCAGGTGATGCACATACACTGGCGATGGGCCGATATCGAGCACGAGCTGACCGTCGGATACGGTGATGGTCTGCTCCTCCCCTTGCCAATCCACCAGCAAGGCTTCACTGGAGACGGTTGGCAGCGATAGGCGAGCCGGTTGGGTTGCCCAGATGACATCAACCACCAGATCGCCGGCACCGGGCTTGCCAAAGCGAGCAAGGTAGGTCTCTGGCCCATCAATAACGGTCAGGGCATCCAGGTAAATTGTCCCTTGCGGGTTCCGCCCATAGGATTGATCGCCCAGAATCAGAGCAATGATGCTAACGGGAAAATCAACCTGACGATTGCCTGAACCTGGCCCGCTAATCTGGTTGCCTGGTTCGACCAGACCGGTAATCGGCGTGGAGAGAAACTGCCAGCCACCCGCCTGGATCACGCCCAGACGAAACTGAAGTTTTTCGCCTTCGGCATCGACCATCTGGAGCATCAGTACATGCCCGCTGCCATCGCCATAGACCCACATGCCAATGCGAGACGGGTTACCCGGCAGCGTCACCGCTGACCAGGGCAGAAAGCCGGTATAGCCGCCCTGGGTCGATGGAAAGTAATAGCTCAGCGCGGCCGACCTATCGCCGCTGTAGGTATGGGCGGAACTGAGCGTCAGACTGCCATTGGCCGGGTTGACCTCTTTCCAGGTTGCCGCAGTATCAAAAAAATCATAGGCGATTTGCCGTTCGCCTACCTCTTGCAGGCCAATCACCGTCGTGCCACGCAGTTGTTCATTCATCGTTGTAAATGCTTGATAGGCCGGCTTGGGCTGACTGTAGTCACGCATGCCGGCGCCAAAGTCGATCAGGCCATAGGTGTTGAATGGCTGCCCCTCGAACTGTTCGGTATCCTTGATACTATACCAGAAAACGCGCTCGGCACCGGCCATTCGCATCAGCACGGCAGCGCGTACCAGGTAGCGGGCCTGGTTTTCGATACCGGCGGGGATGCCCAGGTTGCGGTTGCCCGGCCCGGATGACCAGCCATACTCAGTGACCCAGATGGGTTTATCGCCATACTGGTTGGTCAGCACCTTCACTTCGCCGACACCGTGCGAGCCAATCTGCGACTCTTCTGGCGCAAACGGGTCAACAAAGGGGTGCAAGGACAGAATATCGAACGAATCCCAGCCGCCATGTTCGGCCACCTCCCGCAAAAACCCCAGACCAAAGGGCACCATGCCAGCCAGCAGCACCCGTGCATCCGGATCAGCCGCCTTGATTGCCTGATAGGTGGTTTTGAGCAGTTCGGTGTAGGCGGCTGCATCTGGCTCTGGCTGCCAGAAGAGCGGGTTCTCTGGTTCATTCCAAATTTCCCAATGGTGAACGCGATCTTTGTAGCGTAGCACCGCCTGGGTTGCAAAGGTCGCAAACCGTTCTGGATCCGGCGGATAGAACGAAATTTTGTTCGATCCATCATCGGGGTAGGGTGTAGCCCAGCCTACCGAAGGCGTGAGTACCACCACGATGTTGATATCTTCCTGGACAAGGAGATCAATCGTGCGATCAGGGAACGTCCAGTCATACTCACCTGGACGTTTTTCAATCCGCTGCCACTGCAAATCTTCGCGCACCCAACGCGTACTCGTTTGGGCAACCATATCGACGGGGATGTCGAGGCTATCTTTATCAGGATAGCGGCTTATCAGGTGGGTATTCAGCCCAAAGGCCGAGTCATTCGGATCGACTGGTACTATTGGTGCGGTGCCGGTGGCAATCTGTGGTGCGGGTGTTTCCGATGGGCGCGCTTCGGCATCGGGCATCGGTTCAACCAATGCAATCGCCGGCGCCACCAGAAAGTCACTAACCCACCCTTCGGTCCCGCTGGTCACCCGATTGGCAACACAATCGGCGGCCAGGGCCGTGACCTGCACGCGGTGCCACAGCGTATCATCGACCTGTTGGACTTCCAGCATGTTCATCTGATCGCCTGGACAGACCTGATTGATGACCGTTTCGGGGGCAATTTTGGGCGCAGTACGCATATTGCCGCCATGGGTGATATAGCCGGGAAAGGTGCCAGCCGCCGGGTTGACCCGCGCCAGTGGTGCAGTCGCAAAGGGTATCGACAGCACACTGCTGGCAAGCCATCCCTGTTGCCCTACGTTGAGCATAGTGTCGCTACAACTGGCCGGCTGGTCAATCAGCTCGACATAATACCAATCATCTTTCTGGGCCAGCAACACCACACGGTTACCATTACAGACCTGACCAATAACCGTCTCTGTTTCAATATCTGGCTGACTACGCAGATTACTATCAACCACAATATCACCGGTCGGCTGTAAACGTTCGGGCGGGGCGGGCGCTTCGTCGGCGGCAGATGGTGTTGGCGTATGGGCTGGCTGCAACACAGGAATAGTGCTGGTCGGGCCAGTGGTCGGTTGTTCTGCCGCTGGTGTTGGGGTGACAAAGGTAACCTGCATATCTGGCGTGGGGGTTGCCGGGGCACTGGCAAAGCTGCCACAGTGTGCCAGCAGCAGCATGAGGACACTCAAATACACCAGCACTTGCCCACGATAGAGCCATATTCTCATTCGGTTTTGTATCTCCTCGCGCTGCTCAGCACATTGGTATGATACTGAGGAGCGGTGTGATGGTTCACGAGTTTGGACCATGGCAGACCGGCACGATCTGCTGCCACGGATAATGCGTTCGTCTATTATACATGGTTGTGTGGCTGAACGATCCAGGCTCGCTGGTTTTTTTGCTCTCTTGCTGAACACTGGTGCTGGGCATAGCATGCTGTACTGCTCCGGATTGTGGCACGCGAATGGCAACAGGCTCTCTCGTATCAACACGGTTGCATCCTGGTTCAACTCTTTGCTATAATTGCACAAGGAGATCAAAGACCTTCAGTTCATCGCTGAAGAAAGGGAAAAGATGTTATGGGTTGGGTTATCGCAGTCGTTTTACTGCTGTTTGCTGTGGGGCTTTTTGTTGCGGCCAGCACCAATAAAATCCCCGATAAGACGTTGCAAACAGGTGCGAATGTAGCAGGTATTGTGGCGCTATTTGCAGCAATAGCGGTCTTTTTGCTACCTGCCCCAGATTCCACCGGGGGTGCGGTTGACACCAACACCGGAGCTACGGGTGATTCGCGCCTTCCTGCTGCTCCACCAGATATTGCAGGACCTATCCTGGATGAGCGTGATCTCTTCTCAATCGGTTTTGGTGCAGATACTGGCTGCTATGCTGAAGGGAATGATTATACTGTTATCGTATCTAAAGCTGGTCAGGATGATATCTGGGCCAGTGAGGCACCATTCTTTTTTCTGATTGATGGAAGAGGGGTTGAGGAGAAGTATTATCTTTCATCGACGCTCTCACAGGCGGTTCGTAGCTGGATTCCAGTGATATTGGTGCCTGGGCGTCATCTGAAAATACAGTATGCCCTGTGTGGCAATCAGGGGCTGAAGTTTTTAACCTATATTGAGCCATTGAGCGCGAACAGCTCATAGGCCACTCGCTTATCACGATATGGTGTTTTCTGTCATTACCATTGGGTTGACCGCGCTCCTGGTCTTCTACCTGCCCGGCTGGTTGATCAGCCGGGTCTTCGACCTCGCCGGCGATACCCTTGAACGCATCTTTGATCGCGTTCTCATCAGCGTGCTGCTCAGCGGCTGGCTGGCGTTGACGCTGGCATCATGTGGCGTGTTCCATCTCTGGCTGCATCTTGGCCTGCTCGCATTGCTCTGTGCCATCCTGGCACTCTGGTGGTGGCGCCGTGGTGTGGGCGGCACCACCACCAGCCATACGGCTACCCCGCCCTGGGAACTGGCCGGCTATGCCATCGTGGGCCTGATAACGCTCGTGTTGCTGCTGCCGCCCTTTGAAATGGTGCTGGGAGTGCGTGACGCTGGTATCTATGCCAACAGCGGCTTTGCCATTGCCCGCACCGGTAGCCTCGTGCAGCACGATGCACTGGTACAACAGCTCGGTGAGGCCAGCCAATCCAGCGCAAGCCAGATCAGCGAACCCGCCGAACAGGCGCTTTCGCACTTTCTGGGCGTGCAACATCGTGAGCGCTTTATTGCTACGCGGATGCGCGTGGCAGGCTTCTTCATCAACGATGGTGAGGCCATTGAAGGTCGCATTGTACCCCAACACCTGCATCTTCTCTCGGCCTGGGTCGGCCTGCTGACCAGCGCCGGCGGCTGGTCAGCAGGCCTGTTTGCGCCCGGTCTGATGGCACTGCTGGGTGCCTGGAGTGTAGGTATGTTGGGGCGCCGCCTGGCCGGTCCATGGGTCGGTCTGCTGGCCGTTGGGTTGCTCGCGCTCAATGGTGTACAGGTCTGGTTTGGGCGCTACACCACCGCAGAGACAACCGCTCAGATGCTCACCTTTGCCGGCCTCTACAGTTTTACCCGCTTTCAGCAGGAAGACCGCCCGGTCTATGCGGCACTGGCTGGCATTGCCTTTGGGCAACTTGTGCTCAATCGCATCGACTTCTTTCTGGTGGTCGGTCCCGTCATGCTCTACCTGGGCTATTGCTTTATCAGCCATCGCTGGCAGCGCGGCCAGACGGCGCTCGCGCTTGGCTTGCTGGCGATGCTGTTCCATGCCGCTCTCCATATTGCTTTCATTGCACGGGCCTACTTCTTTGATACGGCGTTTGCACGGCTGCAAGATTATGCCTTGACATCCTATCTCGCCCAGCCCTTTCTCACACCCGTGCTGCGCGAAGTCTACCATACCACCAACCGCAGCCCCTTTAAAGACCCCTGGCAACTCTGGCGTGAGCTGCTTGTGCTGGCGCTGACCCTCTTGCTGGTGTGGGCTATCTGGCGCTGGCCCCAACCGCTGCGCTGGTTTGAGCAGCAACTGGGACGCTGGCAACGCTGGCTGGTTTCGGCGTTTGCCCTGGCAGTGGTCTTGCTGGCGGCCTATGCCTATCTGATCCGCCCGCAGATCCTCAGCCTGGAACTGTTACTGGCTTTACCTGGCTGTCTCCTACCACATACCGAGCCAGCATTGATCGCCAGTGGCAACCCTTGTCTCTTGATTCAAGGCTATGTGGGTGCCCCCATTGCATTGCCAGCCCCACCGCCGGGCCTCGATCTCAAATATATGATACCGCTCGCCAACTTTGTGCGGTTTGGCTGGTACCTCTCACCGCTTGGCATCCTACTCGGCGTCATCGGCTGGACCCTGTGGTGGTTGCGTGGCCTGAATCGGGCATCCTGGCTCGCGCTGCTGATCGGTCTGGGCGGAGTGCTCTTTTTTGTGCGAGATACCTACGGCACCAGCGACCAGACCTATATCTACATTTTGCGCCGCTTTGTGCCAATTGCCTACCCCGCCTGGAGCCTGTGGATGGCCTACGCCTTGGTAGCCATTGGCATGCGTGTCCCACAGCCGAATGCGCTAGCACCCAGAACGCCGCTGTGGCGGCGCAGTCTAGCCGCTGCTTTGGCAGCACTGCTCATCGCCTTTTTTGCCTGGACTGGCCGCCCCATCTATGGGCATACCGAATATCAGGGTGCGTTAGATCAGCTAAACACCTTTGCTGAACCCTTTACGCCCGGCGCTGAAGGTGATATCTTGCTCTTCCGCGGTGGTGGGCCGACCTACCACACGGCACGCGATGTGCCAGACCTGGTGGTTACGCCATTGCACTTTACCTTTGGTCTGAATGCGTTTAGTGTGAAGAGCAGCGAACCAGGGGCCTATGCCGATGTGCTGGCACAGCAAATACACAACTGGCAAGCACAGGGCCACACCGTCTACCTGGTGCTGAGTGCCAGTGGCGGCAGTATGGCGATGCCGGGCTTTGATCTGCAACGGGTCAGTGCGATGACGCTGGATCTCCCTGAGTTTGAACAACTGACTGAGCAGAAACCACAGAATGTTGCACAACTGGTATTGCCCATGGCGGTCTATCGGCTGGAGGAAGGATCACCAGGTGAACTGGCAACCCTGGCGGGACCACTCACGGCCACCGATTTTGCAGCTCAGGTGCAGGGGTTTTACCTCGCCGAAGCGTTACCCGCTGCTGCTGGTAGCGATAGTGTGGCAAGCACCGCCACACCAGCAGGGGCAAACCCAGCATACTATGCCTGGACTGACGGTGAAGCGCTGTTACGGCTGGCCTGGGATCCTGATGCGCCCCCGTCGGCCCTGCGGCTCACCGCTGCTGGTGGTCAGCGTCCAGCCCATCTCGGCCCGGCCGCCTGTGCCTGAGCCTGCAGACCGATAGCGGGAGCGTTATCGACACCGCCGATGCCGCTGTCCAAACCACCCCGCTGGGCTGTATCACGCTTGAGGAGACGATGCAATCCTACCGTATCGCGCTTGACCCGGCCCATGTGCCACCGGCGCCCATGGGCAGCATGCTGTTGCATCTGCAAAGTGACAGCTGGGTGCCGGCCGAAGAAGACCCGACCCGCCATGAATGGCGCAGCCTGGGGGTGCAGTTTGGCGGCCTGGATATCGAAGAGTAATTCGGGTATCGGGTAAAGGACGGACCCATTGTCCATTGATACCCGACCCGGTGCGGTCGTGCCGACCGCCGTGCGGCTGCAAGCCGCACCTACATCGCTTTGCGCTTCAACGCTGAGTTGGTATTACCCCTGCCGTGCCTGCATATCAGCAAAAAATTGTTGCCAGTGGGGCTGTGCTCCATCCACATCAGTAAAGCCATACTGTTGGGCCAGGTGCCAAGTAGCCAGGGTCTGGCCCGATAGTTGCATGATATCCGGATCGGTTGCCAGTGCCGCCACCGCGCGGCCAATATAGTGGGGCGTTTCCGAACCAGCAAAATAGGGGTCTTTTGCAATAGCATCACGCCATGTCGCTTCCGTCACACCAAAATGGTCCAGCACGGCCTCCGAACGCAAAAACCCAGGTGTCAAGCCCACAACGGCAATGCCCTTCGGACGTAGTTCTGCCGCCTGGGCAAAGGCCAGACGCATCACGGTGGTCTTGACCAGATCATAGAGCAGTTGTCCGCGATAGTCCAGGGTATCGCCATCGGTCACTTCGATAATGATGCCCTGCCCGTGTTCAAGCATCAACGGTACGGCATAGCGACTGGTGATAATATGCGAAAAGACACTCCGTTCAATCATCATCAACCCCTTATCGAGCTCTAATTCCCAGAAAGGGGTATCCCATTGGATGAAGCTATCGCCGCCCCAGACGTCATTCACCAGGATATCGAGCTGCCCGCGCTGTTCTCGTTGCACCCGTGCAAAAAAGGCGGTGACCTGCTCAATGCTGGTATGATCGACCTGCACCGCAATACCAGTGCCACCATGGGCAGTCACCTGCTCGGCGGTTTCATCAATCGTTTCCCGGCGTCCCATATCCGAGGTCTGCCCACGGATACTGCGTCCGGTGCAATACACAATAGCCCCGGCCCGGCCCAGTTCAACCGCAATACCACGCCCAGCGCCACGCGTTGCCCCGGCCACAACAGCTACTTTGCTCTGCAAGGTGTTTGATGTCTGCTGCATCGTTGGTGATTCTTTTTTCTGCCATGTGCTCAGACAGCGAAGACGAGTCGTTTTGACTTGACGTTCTGCTGTTGCAATGCCCAGGCAATACCGGATTGTAAATCGGCTCGAGTGTCAATACCCTGCAAATCAGTACCCAGATGCACCAGGGTTTGCGCTATCTGTGGTTGAATGCCAGTCAACATCACCCTGGCACCCAGCAATCGTACTGCCTGCGCCGCTTCAACGATTGTCTGTGCTACTTGTGTATCAACCGTTGTGACGCCAGTGATGTCGATAAGTGCGATACTGGCCTGATGCATATCAACTCCATGCAACACCGTCTCGATCACCTGTTGTGCCCGTTGCTGATCAATATTCCCCACCAATGGTAAGAGGATCACGCGGTTGGCAATTGGAATAAGCGGGGTGCTCAGCTGGCGCATGGTCTCCTGTTGAGTTGCAATGATTTGTTGTTGCAGGCTCACCCGTTCCTCCTCAACTCGCATCAGGTCGGTCAGATCGTGCAATAACACCGCACGGGCACTCGCAACACCCTGTTCATCACGTATAAGAAAGATTGAAACCGCTGCCGGGAAGGTCGTACCATCTTGCGTGTGTAGGTCAATCGTCCCTGCCAATGGTTGTGCAGCTCAACCGCTGCATTTATTTCTGGTAACCGATCACGTTCCAGTGGCAGCAAATTGAGCAGGCTTACGAACTCACGGTGTATATCATAGCCAATTGTCTCGGTAAAAGCACGGTTGTGATAGGTAATCTGACGTTGTCCAAGCGGTTGATTATCTGACACAAAAATCATATCAGGGGCATAATCAACCAAAGTTTTGAAAATGCGCATCTGTTCCTGGAACGCATATTGGCTGGTCATATCACGCACAATCGTTGCAATGACTGCATGCTGCCGGTCTTCGTGGGGTAACACAAAAGCCGTCACCTGACCCGGAAAGACCTGGCCATTTTGACGCAAACAACACATATCACCTTGCCAATGCCCTTGCTCTCGTACCTGTGCTATCATCTGTTGCAATTGTTCGCGTGCTTCCAGCGCAATAATGGTACTGATCGCTTGGCCAGTCAAATCGGTACTGTAGCCAAAAAGGTGCTGAAACGTCTGGTTCGCATACACCAGTACATGCTCCGGATTGATCAGCGCAATGCCATCTGTCGCGTTCTCGACCAATGCCTGAAAGGTCCGTAATGCCTCCTCAGAACGCTTGCGGTCGGTAATATCAGTTGCTACAATGCCGGTTGCCATCACTCGTCCCAGTTCATCGATGATGGGGAACTTGTTCGATACATAGGTATGTACCTGCTTATCGACCACATGCGGTGCCACCTCTTCAGCCTGTATTGCCTGTGCGGTGGCAGCAACCTGGTCATCAATCTCACGCCAGGCACGCGCTACCGCTTCGGGAAAGAGATCAAACTCAGTCTTGCCAATAATCTGTTCCTCTTTCAGTTGCAGCAATGCACAGTAGTACTGGTTGACCAGCATCATATGTCCGGTGCGATCTTTCACGGCAATCGCCACCGGAGCATTATCGATGATGCTATGAAGCATCATCTGGCTCTGATAGAGTTCGGCTTCCAGTTGACGGCGTCGTTCCGTTTCCATGGCCATCGCGACCAGGTCGGTAAAGGAACCGGTCATCACCTCTTCATCAAGCGTCCACTGACGAGCCCCGCCAACGTGTTCCAGACAAACCACTCCGCTCAATTTTCCGCCACGACGGATAGGAACATCTAGCATGGCGCCAATGCCAAAAGCAGAAAGATAATCAGCAAACTCAAAGGTAGCCGGATCGGTAAAGGCATTGTGCGCCGCTATCACCCGTTGCTGTTCAAGCGCATGAAAATACTGCGGGTAATGCTCTGCATGCAGTTCAAGGCCGTCTGTATGTTCATCGGTCGTGCGTAAATAGAGATCGAGACAACGAATACCAGGAGGAGTATCGGTACAGATCCAGACACTGACGCGTTCAACATCCATTAACGTACTGAACGTTTCGGTCATATTCTCCAGAAAGACCTTCAGATGAGACATATGGTACTGTTTGCGAGCCAATTCAACCAGAGCCGCCTGGTATTGTCGCGCATGTTTTTCGCGCTGGTCGGCCACTACCTGTAATGCTTCGAGTTCGGCGACACGCTGACGCAATTGCTCGCACTCCGCCTGCAATGCCTGTTGCGTTGATTCCGATGTTCCCTTCATAGCACCTCACATTGTACGATCAGAACAGCCAGTCACTCCAGGTTTAGTGTAGCACAGATTAGACGTCTTTATAACGTTTTTAAGGCAACAACAAGAACATTGAGCAAGAAACACGAAATATGAACAAATGTTCTTCCAGAAAGATGTGTTCACACCAAACATCGTGGTTGCATACCAGGTTTATGCATGTATCAGGGCGGCAATCATCGCTCGTACCGCATCGATCTCATCGTGATTGATAGTATGCCCCATACGCGGGTAAAACTGGATGGTGACCTGTGCGCCACGCTCCTGCAAAACGCGCCCGGCATGCTCAACCCGTTGCATCGGGATATGAAAATCAACATCACTACACCCCAGAAAGACCGGGGTACCCTCAAGGTGACCGCTATCCTGGCGTGGTTCATCGTCGGCACCGATCAAGCCGCCACTCAAGCCGGCGATGCCGCCATAGCGCCGACCATACCGTGCGGCATACTCCAGCGCGAGACATGCCCCCTGGGAAAAGCCCATTAAAATGGTCCTCTCGGCATCAATTCCCACGGTCTCAAGATGCCTCAACACCTGGCTTATGACGTTCAGAGCCGATGTTATCCATGGTTCGTTGCTTGCCGTGGGCGCTAAAAACCGTTGCGGATACCAGCTTGAACTATGGGCCTGAGGCGCAAGGTAGGTTACCCTGGAAACATCCAGCTCACGGTGGAGCGATAGAATGCTATCGGCCGATGCCCCCCGGCCATGCAGCATGACCACTGCAACGCGCGATTGTTCCAGAGGCATACCAGCCGCAAGCACGGGCTGGCCTTCGTGGATGTGATCCTTCCCACGCTGTGTCTCTGACATTATGTTGTATGCTCCTTCACTGGGTTCCAGGGTGGCACCTGAAGCGGTTTAAGACCGGCCTCAATTTGTTGGCGTTGCGCTTCAATCCACGGCGGCAACTGGAGCCGTTGACCGAGACTCTCAAGCGACTCATCAACGCTAAAGCCTGGTCCACTGGTCGCCAATTCCACAATATGACCATCAAAATCACGGGTGTAAATGCTTTTGAAATAGATGCGTTCCATCACCGGCGAGACGGGCCGCCCGGCCCGTACCAAGCGCTCGCGCCACGCGAGCTGGGCTGCTTCATCGGATACAGCCAACGCAAAATGATGCGTTTGACCGATACCAATACGTGCCCGTATTTTGCGTGATGATGTCGCCTCAACGACCGTGATCAGCGTCCCTGGTTGCCCTTCGTCCACCCCCCAGTACCATGTCTGCATCGGTGGCTCATCTGGTGTGACAGTCTCCTTGAGACGTTTCATTTCCAACAGGTCACTGAAAACACGTTGCTATGATGCAGGTTCGACGACATGACACTGATATGATGCATTCCTCGGTTGAGCGCCATATCGGCATCTATCTCGGTTACCGGCTCAGGCCAGGGATCTGGTTGTGCTGGTATTGCTGCCAATGCTGACAGCGGTTCGGTAATCGCAGTGCTAGCATCATCGGCCGACCAACCCGGGCCGATTGTGCTGATGGCGATCTGACAACCATCGGGGTCAGCAAAGAAGATCGACGAAAAGTAGCGATAATCCACCGGCCCTCGTACCGTCAGTCCCCCATCCGACAGCCGTCGTTTCCACTTGATCAACCCTGTTGTGGTTGTAACTTGCAACGCAACATAGTTCGTCCCACCAATACCAGCACTCCCTGGCGAAGCATCAGGCCATTCAAAAAAGGTTATGGCTGAGCCGGGACTACCCGTCGAGTCCCCAAAATAGAGATGATAGCTTTCTGGGGCATCAAAATTGACCGTCTGCTTTACCAGACGTAACCCCAGCACACCCGTATAAAAATCGACCGTGCGTTGTGCATTGGCACAGACCAGGGTAATATGATGCAGACCTTGTATGGTCATGATGATCGCTTCCTTTCAGACAAAAGCATATATCAGCAGTTTTGTGTTTGGAGACGTCGCACCCAATGCGCCAGTGCCGAGACAAACGTTTGGAGTTGCTGTTTGGTCTGTTCCTGTATCAGGGTTCCATGATCATCGATGTGTTCTTGAACCCGTGAAATCATTATCTCGGGGCGACTCATCGCGAGCATGCCTGTCCCATGGCACACATCGCGCAGATGAGCTTGCCCGCGCACGGTCCCAAATCCTCCCATACTCGCCCCTATAAGACCGACTGGTTTGCCCATCAACGGGCTATCTGGTTGGCGTGAAGCCCAATCGATGGCATTCTTCAGCACGCCAGTGATCGAAGCGTTGTATTCTGGACTGGCAAAGAGCAAACCATCGGCCATGCGTATACGCTGACGCAAATCTTCGACCGCATCGGGAAAATCATTCTCCACGCGAATATCCTCATTATAGAATGGGATCGCCCTCAGATCGTAGATGGTGATGGTTATATCAGCCGGCGCGAGTTGCGCTGCTGCACGCAACAGGGCCGTATTATACGATTTTTGGCGCAGACTCCCGGATAAACCCAATACTTGCAGCGTGTCATTCATCGTTCTGCTCCTGTGCTATTTCCAGGTTCTCCTTCTCTTAGCCTTGATGGTACGCATTGTTATCGTTACCATATGTCATAAACATAACAAAGGTATTGGTTCCTGTCAATGATGCCGAACAAAAGCGCTGGCACTAAAAATACCGGCTCAAGTTCTCAAATATCTGGGCAATATCACCGGTGCTGCCCTGCACCACAATCGTCCGCGAAAAGTCAGCGATGCCTTCGAGTGCGGTCATATCGGCATCACTGCCATAAGCAACCGGGAAAATACTCACCGGAGTTTCACCAAAGCGCTGCTGTAACTGCTCAAACGTAACCGTGCTCGCATTGTCGATCCCATCGGAGAGCAGCACAATCGCCTGAATGCGATCTTCTTCGGTGTCTGCCAGATCGTCAAGCAATTGCCGTGCCGTATCAACCCCATCGTACATGGCGGTATCACCATTGGCAAACAGGTTGCGCACCGCAGTCTGCAGGTCAATCAAATTTTCCGACAGGGGTTCTGGCGGCACCAGAACCTGGGCATCGCTTGAGAAGACCACCAACCCGACGCGGTCTTCGGGAATAATGCGCAATAAGAAGCTCTCCAGACCGGCTTTCACCAGTTCCAGCTTTTCGCCCTCCATCGAACCAGAGACATCGACGACCAGGATAATATCGGCGCGTTTGCGATTCTGTTTCCAGGAATCTTTGACTGCCACAATGACTTCGGCATCGGGGACATCCAACACATTTTGCACACCCTGGGGGTCTACGCCAAACGCCGGGCTAATTGGGTCGCTCAGAGGCACATCAACATTGGCTGGGCGAAACCCATAGCTCATAGCCAGTTGCTGACTCTCTTCGCTCAGCAAAAAGTCGTAAAAGAGACGCGCGGCTGCTTGCTCATCGGTACTGGCACTTGACAAAATGATAAAGGGATTATCGTGCCAGAACGTGCCCTCTTCGGGGTAGATTGCAACCAGTGGGGTTGGCGGGCCATTTTTGTTAAATTCAATCAGGGTAATCTCTTCCATGGGAAAGGCCGAAATATAGCTGAGGCCAAACTTGCGCATATTTTCGCTAAAGATCAATGTGTTGTAGCCATAATGTTTGATACCCTGGCCCAGATCGCGAATAAATTGCTGGCTCTTCGGATCCTGGACATCCGCTACGGTAAGATCCCGCTGCTTGCCCGTTGCGGCATAAAACTCGGCGATCAGTGTTGAGAGTGCGCTTGTACTGATCTCTGGATCAGTATGGCCCCAGGAAAACGTGCCCCACTCCGGATGACCAAAGCGACCCCAGCCTTGCGGGTCGTTAATCAGGTCGAGCATATCGTTCCAACCAATCGGCTCATCCGGCCAGCCCATGGCTTCGGCCATCGGTTGCCACATCGAAATAACCACCGGTGTAATCACCAGTGGATCAGCGGAAACCGCCATGTCTTCCTGGCCCGTTTCCTGTTGCAGCACTTCTAGCCATGTCGATGCCGAAGGACTCCAGACGACGACATCGAGCATCCCATTTTTGATCTCGGTGCGGGCCTGACCGCTGGATTTATTGATCCCTTCGATAAAAACCGGCTGATCATTGACTGTCACACCCTGGGCATGAAAGGCCTCGATGCGTTCGGTCAACCAGGCCTCTTTTTCCGGGCTATAAGCCATAGGGATAACCAGCGCGTTGCTGGTGGCTCATTTCCGGTGGCTGGCGGTACATTCCCGCCTGATGGCGAATCAGAACCACTACCGTTGCTGCACGCCGCGACCAGCATGAGCAAACTTACTATCAATATGAAACGACCTTTGTAGAACATACCCAACTCCTTAGATCAACTGAGGACAAATAGAAATCACGTTTTTTGCTATCCTATGCTATTATATACGCAAACGAGCCAGCGTGGCATGCGGAACATGCTACAATACATGTGATGGGAAATATCCATCACAGCAGACCCTGTTCTGTCGGACGAACACGAGTCGCCAGAATGTTGCAGAACCAGATCAGTTGAACATCTATTCTGTCTCAGGGTTGGGCGTACACAAGCATTCTACGGTAAAATGTGAGGGGATATGAACAGAACAGCGCAGATCCTGGCCGTGGTCTTTATCCTTGTTGTTATCGTTATTGGGGTTATTACCGTGCTGATCGGACCACTCGGTGATGCTCCGCTACAGGGCATCCGCGAAGATATTTTAGGACGTGAGCCAATTGTCATCTCCGTCGCCTATGGTACCGAAAAAGAGGAATGGTTACGCGAAGCCCTGCAACGCTTTGAGGCGGCAGGCATGAGCCTGCGTGGTCGTCCGATCCAGGTTACATTGCAAGGGATCGGCTCACGCGAGATGGTCGAGAACATTGTGCAAGGCGACCTGCAACCGGTGGTGGTGAGTCCTGCCAGTTCAATTCAGATAGAACTGTTGCGTGAAGAATGGCAACAACGCTACAATAGCGATATCTATGCCACCACGCCAGAGCCACTGGTGCTCACACCGCTGGTGCTGGCTGCCTGGGAAGACCGGGCAACGACGCTCTGGCCTGAAGACAAGGTTGGTGAGTTCTGGATATGTGTGCATGAGGTGCTGACTGATGACCAGGGCTGGGCTTCTATGGGCCACCCGGAGTGGGGCCTGGCGAAGTTTGGGCATACCTCGCCGGAAACGTCCAACAGTGGCATCCAGACGCTGGTCTTATTAGCCTATGCCTACCATCAGAAGACCACTGGTCTGAGCAACCAGGACATTCTTGATGCCGATTTTCAAGCATGGCTTGATGGCATCGAACGCTCTGTGCTAGAATTTGGCGATAGCACTGGGACGTTTATGACCAATATGATCCGCCTGGGGCCAAGCAAGTATGATTTTGTGGTGGTGTATGAAAACCTGGCAATTGATAATATCGAAACGGCACAGGGCCGATGGGAGCAACCACTGCGCATCTACTACCCACCGGCAACCATCTTGAGCGATCATCCCTACGCCGTGCTCAATGCCGATTGGGTGAGCCCGGAACAACGTGAAGCGGCTGAAATCTTTCGTGATTTCCTGCTTTCACCGGAGATTCAGGAATTGGCATTGGAATATGGCTTCCGGCCAGCTGACCCCAATATCGCGATTGTCAATGACAGCCCCAATAATCCCTTCAATCGTTTTGCCGAACAGGGTGTCAGCATCGATATTGCGCAGCAAGTTGAGGTACCCGACGCCAGTGTGTTGAATGAACTGATAGAATGGTGGCGACGTCAGGATTACGAATAAGACCGTTGCGAGAAACGGGCAAGGGTTATGATACAGAGAGGATTTATGAAACACATCCGGCTCCTGTTATTCATGTCGTTGTTGCTGAGTGTGCTGGTTGCCTGTGGTGATAGCACAAGCGATACCCCGTCCCAGGATCAGGGCGGTGCAACAAACAATGCACTGGTCGTTCGTATGCTCTACGGCAGCGAAAAGCAATCATGGATTGAGGCCGTCACTGCGCAGTTTAACGCGCAGCAGATCCCTTCGACCGAAGGTAGACCGATTTTTATCGAGGCGGTGCCGATGGGCTCTGCTGAATCGCTCGATCTCATCATGAGTGGTCAGGATCAACCCGTCATCTGGAGTCCCGCCAGCAAGATTCTCTTGCCCCTTGCCAACGATGCATGGAGCCAGAGCCATAGTGGTGAAGACCTGGTAGAAACCGACCCACCATTGCTGGTGCTCAGTCCTGTCGTGATTGCTATGTGGAAGCCGATGGCCGAGGCCTTGGGATGGCCGGATGATCCCATTGGCTGGGCCGATATTGCCGCATTTACCCAGAGTGGTCAATCATGGGCAGACCTGGGCGGTGAAGCCTTCTGGGGCGATTTTCAGTTTGGGCACACGCATCCGGACTATAGTAATAGCGGGATTACTAGTATTCTCGCGACCGTGTATGCCGGTGTGAGTCAGGAACGCGGCAGTACCGTCACCAGCGGTCTTCAGGTTGCCGATGTGCAAGACGCGGCGGTCGCCGATTTTTTGGCAGATGTGGAAGCTGGGATTATCCACTATGGGCGCAGCACTGGCTTTTTTGCCGAGCAAATGTTCAACCGTGGCCCAGGCTATCTCTCCGCTGCGGTGCTGTATGAAAACCTGGTGATCGAAGCCTATGATCAGACGAAGTATCCCAATTTGCCCCTCGATGTCGTGGCAATCTATCCCGTAGAGGGCACGTTCTGGAGCGATCATCCCTTTGCTATCCTCAATGCTCCCTGGGTAACCGATGAACTGCGGGTAGCCGCCGAAGCCTACCGAGACTTTTTGCTCGCCCCCGAACAGCAGCAACAGGCGCTACAGTATGGCTTTCGCCCTTCCAGTGTGGATATTCCTATCGGAGCACCCCTGATCGAAGCCAATGGGGTTGATCCGACCCAGCCGCAAACCCTGCTCGATGTCCCCAATGCCGATGTCATTCGTGCTATCCGCGATCTCTGGGGAGAAAACAAAAAACCAGTCGAGATTCAAGTGATCCTCGATACTTCTGGTAGCATGGACGAAGAGCGACGATTGGCCCGTGCCCGTGAGGCGTTGACCATCTTTATCAACAACCTCGCCGATAACGATTACCTCGGCATTGTTACGTTCAGTGAGCAGGCAACCGAGTTAACGCCGCTCTCGGCGATTGGTCCCAAACGGGCCGACGTTGTGCAGAGTGTCAGCTCCCTCTTTCCCCAGGGTGGCACACGGCTGATCGATACCGTCGATGAAGTCTATCGGGCAATGCAGCAGGAACCAGCAGGCGAACGTATTCGCGCCATTGTGGTGTTGAGTGATGGTGATGACACCGATAGTCTGGGCAGTGTGAGCGATCTCACCCAGTTGCTGCAACAGGATGAAAGTGGGCAGAGCATTAAAGTCTTTACGATAGCCTATGGCACTGGGACCGATGTTGATGTTGAGTTGATGCAGGCCATTGCCACGGCATCGGGCGCAAAGAGTTATATCCGCGTGCCACCGGCCGAAATTGAGCAGGTCTATCGCGATATTGCAACGTTCTTTTAAGAGGTGATACTATGGATCTCTTGCTTCGAGCTGCATTTCAGCCACTCTTGATTGCCGTATTGGTTGCATCCATTGCGGCCGGTACCCTTATCTGGCTACCGTTGCTGTATGTTGGGATTGTGGTTTATGTGATTGGCGTGGTCATGGCTGTGCGCGATCCATCGTTGGCGGCCAAGGCCAGAACAGCGGAACTATCCGGACGTATTTCAAGCCGGGCATTCCGTGGCATGATTCAGGAAATTGAACGCTCACAGCGCAACGTTGATGAAGCGCTTGGCCAAACCAGCGGCGTCCTCGCTCAACGGCTGCAGGAGACAGTTGGTGTGCAAAGCAAAGCCCTGGTGGAGCAGGCCTATACCCTGGCCGAAAAAGGCCAGTTTCTTGAGCAATATCTCTCCCAGGTCAATGAGCAACAGCTGCAAAACGAGATCAAACAGCTTGATATGCGGATTGCTCAGACCACCGATCAACATACCCTGGATCAGTTCAAGGAAACACGCAAAACCATGGTTGCTCGGCTGAATAATGCGCGTTCCTTGAAGACATTGATTGAACGAATCAGCGCTCAGCTGCAAAATATTGATGCCAATCTGGACAATGTGCGCACAGAGATTATTCGCCTGCATGCCACCGGTGTCGATGCCACCATGGCAAGTGAGCAAGTAGCGCGTCACCTTGGCGACTTGAATACCGATATGGATGCCTTTAAGCGCGTTTTGGATACAGAAATGGTAGAGAGCGGTGCTACCACCCGGTTGTAATAGAGAGAGTTGCGCTGCTACTTTATGAAACAGATAGGCATTATTTATCACCCGTATTCGCAGGCATCAATACGGCAGGCCGAAGAGATGATGCCCTGGTTGCAATCCCAAGGAGTCGAGGTCTGGCGAAGTTCATCCGACGATGCGCGGAGCAATACCGACGTTCTGGCCCGCACCAATCTGCTCATTGCCCTGGGCGGTGACGGTACGGCTCTGCGTGCGGCGATTGTGGCGATACCCTACCAGATACCGGTCTTGCCGGTCGCCATGGGCCGGCTCAATTTTTTGTCGGAAATGACCCCCGCCGAGTTGACCGATGGGTTGCAGACGTTGATCCATGGTGGCGGTTGGTATGATCAACGCACGCTGATTCGAGTTGTGCTGCATCGTCACAACCAGGTGATCCGTGAGTTCACTGGGATTAACGAAGTGGTCATATCGCGGGGTGATGTAAGCCGCATTGTCACCGTTGAAGTGTCAATAGACGCCATGCCGCTGATCACCTATCGCGCCGATGGAGTGCTGGTTTCAACCGCCACCGGCTCAACTGCCTATGCGCTTTCGGCCGGTGGCCCAATTATGGATCCACGCTCCCATGCGCTCTTACTCGTTCCTGTAGCGGCGCATCTCACGCCAGTCCACTCGATGGTCTTGCATGAAGATAGCCTGGTGACGTTGGTCCTTGCGACCTCATATCATGCAACGCTCTCCATCGATGGTCAAGAACATATCCCCTTGGTCGAACAGGATATTGTGACCGTGCAGCGCAGTGAGCAAATGTGTCTCTTTGCACGGGTACAGTCACCAACCCAGTTTTACGGTAGCCTGGTACGCCGCCTACGTTGGGACGCGTAGGGGTGCGTAGGGCACCGCACGCTGCGCCCTACGGCGTAGCGTGCGGTGCAAGCAAATCTCGCGTTCGTGTTGGCAACGTAAACGTAATGGACGTGCCTACACCGGGTCTGCTATCGGCGCGAATGTTGCCGCCATGGGCCTCTACCGCGAGCCGACAGAAAAACAGCCCGATCCCCGTACCACGTCGATCACTGGGCTGAGCACGGTAGCGCCGCTCAAAAATATGCGGCAATGCGGTTGGGTTAATGCCCACCCCGGTATCACGAATACACACTTCAACCTGTTCATTCGTGAGCCTGGGCCGAACATCGACACTGATCTGTCCATCTGGCGGCGTGAATTTAATCGCATTCCCCACCAGGTTTTGAATCACGCGGGTGAGTAATGAACGATCGCCCCAGATATGATCAATCGATGGATGGATATCCTGTTGCCATTGAACGCCATGATGTTGAAACAGCATCGTTAATGGTCGTGTCCCTTCAGAGACCAGATTGTTCGGCGAGATAGCTTCCCAATGCATGGGGAATGTGCCGGCCTCCAGGCTATTGGTGTCGAGAATCAATTGTATCAGATTCTCGATGGTCTCGGCACTGCCCAATGCAATATCCAGCATGTCTTTGGATTCGGTTGCACTGATAATCTGTTCATCACCGAGCATCTGCAAGGTCATCATCAAGCCACTCAAAGGCGTGCGCAAATCATGCACCAGGGTTTCGGTCAACTCCTCGCGCCAACGCATCTGTGCCACCAACGCATCGGTCGTTGCTTGAATCGAACGGTTTAACTCTTCTTGAAAACGGATCATCTCTGAGGTAAACCGCGTAACTATATGCGCATCTGGTGGCTGCAACGGGAAGCGGTCGCGATTCGCTTGCAGTGTTGCCAGTTTTTCCGGTCGATAATGTGTCACAACTTGCTCCAGCAGATCCAGAACCTGCTTGACCAGTTGCGGCTCGAATGTCCAGATCGTCTCAAACTGACGACGAGCTTCTATCTCGAATGGCTCATAACGATCTTTGCCACACAGAATAATCGCAAAGTGCGTGCTTAAAATTGCCAGGAACCACTCCTGGCGTAGCGGGTCATTGCCCTGCAGGGTCACATGCAGTTCACTGGCCTGACTCTCTTCTGGCAACACGCCACCAGCAAAGATACATACCTGCTGAGCAACCTGCGCCAATGCACGATACCGTTCAGTCTCTTCACGCCAGTGTGACGACTCCTGAAACCCGGTAAAGATCATCGCCTCAAGCCGTTCCGATAAAACCAGGTCTTCCAATGTATGCGAAAGATGCACCAGGGTGGCTTTGCTGCAATGTAAAATGGGGACATCTTCACCCAGATGCTCCTTAAGCAGATCAAAGAGTGACATATTGATTGGTGTTGGTTGAGACATACTGATCTGATATCCTCCTTTTGCCGATGAACCGTATTGGAACCAGAACAAGCTAGCTGGATCGAGTGGTGCCTAACCTAATGATACAAAACGATCTCTGAGCCGCGAACTTGCACATTTTGACCAAGCACTGAGAAATGATGCACCCACGCCTGGGCCATGCCATCGTGATGCTCGGCGCGTTCACGGAATCGCGGATAGACACTCTGCAACATATCATAAAAGATATTTTGCGATGTCCAGATGTCAACATCGAATGACAGGGTACGTACCAGACCAGCGGTCGCTGCGAGCTTCTCTAGCAGATACAGATCATGATGATTGTGAGCAAACCGTTGCATCATTCGTTCAATACATTGACCGAGTTTAAAGCTGATCGTCGCAGTATCCAGAATAATCTGCTCGGTCTGTGCTTCTTCAAACAAAATCTTGATACGCTCGATATCCGGGTCATCATCCTCAAACGCCCGTTTGAGATAGCTATTGATGGCAAATTCGGCGGCAGTGCGAAACGCTCGCGGCGTGGGAGTGCCCAACTCACTGAGAAAACGCATCAACGGCACATGACGGTCGTAAATCGAGCGGTAGGCCATTTCGGCTTCAGCCAACGTCGAGTTCAGCACAATCTCCAGAATACGCCGCTGTTCATCACGGAAGAGCGACTCTATCGAGTAGGTGACATCGACGAAATGCTGGTCGAGCAGATGAATCGCTTCGGCAACATGCTGATGTTCGATGGCATGATGAGCATGTTGCAGCAATGCATCATACCCAGCCTGCCCATGAAATTCACGCACACCGCAGGTCACATTGTAATCGCCAAAGTGCAAGGCACCAAATGTCAACAGCACATGCTCCCAGGTAATAGCCGAAATAATCCGTACCCGGCCAATCACCAGTTTTACCTGGTGTGACTCAAACATCTGTATATGCTCACAATCGGCAGCATAACAAAAGAGCGTGCTGACTTTGGGGTAGGAGGTAAAAACCGAACTGATCGCATAGTGGGCGCCTACCTGTTTGAGATCAACCATAGCTGGTTTGACAAAATGCTCATAGATATGCCGCCCATGACCATAATGCGGTTGATTACTGCGAGCATGTTCCAACTTGTTGAGGAACTCGCCTTCGAGCGACAGCCCCAGCACTTGCTCTGCTAGCTGTATCACTCGCCCGGCATATTGAATAATCTGTACCGTTTCGATGCCGGAAAGCTCATCAAAAAACCAGCCACAACTGGTATACATCAGCATCGCATGGCGCTGCAGTTCCATGAGTTTGAGGGCCGTAAATTTATCCGAATCGCTCAAGTACGATTGCCCATTACGGCCATTCAGGGCATGGCGGGCCAGAAATTGCTCGCCATTTTCTCCTGAACGATTGAGTACAAAAAAGATGTAATCATCGCGTGAGCGCCACGGATCCTTAAAAATCTGGCGGGTGCGTTTTTCATAGTGTGGCCCGATCTGGTCGCGTAGCCAGTCCAGGGCTTCCCGCAAGGGACGTCGCCACTCCTGGTTCCAATGTTCCGGGCTACCACCGCTATTACAACCGCAATTGTTCCGCCAGCGTTCCACCCCATGGTAACAGCTCCACGACGTATTTTCGAGAATATGCACTTCATGCATCGGTGGGTAGCGTTCGAGGTATTCACCATAGTTGGTTAGCTTCACCCAGTCCTGGCTATCCATATAATTGAGCGCATACGCCAGGGCCATATCACCAAAACGATGATGATGCCCATACGTCTCACCATCGGTCGCAATATGCACCAGCTGTGGCCAGTCACGACCATCATGGAAGGCTCCCATCAATCGATGTGCCAGTTTTTCACCGCTGGTGAGCAACTGTTCAAAAGCCACTGCCTGTGAAATGGGACCATCATAGAAGAATAGATTGATTTTGCGGCCCGATGGTAGACGCTGTAAATAGACTGATGATGGATCAATGCGCCCACCAGTTGCATCTTCCCAATAATCATTCCCGCGATAGCGCACGCGTGCAGCCTGATACTGCGACAGAATCGTAAACTTAATTCCCTGCTCAGCCAGGACCTCCAGGGTTTCAATATCAACCGCCGTTTCTGCCAGCCACATCCCCTCTGGTTTGCGCCCAAAACGATGTTCAAAGTCACGGATCCCCCAGATCACCTGCGTGCGCTTATCACGAAAGTTCGCCAGCGGCATAATCATATGGTTATACACCTGTGCCAGCGCCGAACCATGACCTGAAAAGAGCGTTTGACTTTCCCGATCAGCAGCGATAATCGCCCGGTACGCATCCGGCATCTTCTCTTCCATCCAGGAGAGGAGTGTTGGCCCAAAGTTAAAGCTGATCCGTGCATAGTTATTGACAATTTGCAGGATTCGATTCTGATCATCAACGACTCGAGATGCCCCATTGTTGCGGTAACACTCGGCCGTAATGCGTTCATTCCAATCATGAAAGGGATAGGCCGAATCCTGCAATTCAATCGTTTCGAGCCAGGGGTTTTCCCGTGGTGGCTGATAAAAATGACCATGAATACAGATATACTTTTCCATAGATCCTTCCTCAAAGACTAACGCGAGCTTTCCAACGACCGTCTATCAACCAGGCCCATCATGCGGGAACAATCACTGTTCAACAAAGTTCATGCCTTCGCTTTGTATCGATCGCATAACCCGAGCAAAACGGTCAATATCTATGGGTTTATTGATATAACTGTTGACACGCATATTGTGCGCTTTGAGAATATCTTCCTGGGCACGCGAAATCGTCATCATCACCACGGGAATGTTTTTGAGTTCATCATCGCCACGAATTTCGGCTAGGACCTGATGCCCATTTTCTTGGGCAGGTTCAAATCCAGCAACACAACATCTGGGCGCCGTGCCTGCGCATGCTTGCCCTGACGCCGTAAGAAGACGATAGCATCTTCACCATCACGGACAACACTGAGCTTATGGCGAATATGCACATCCTTTAAGGCTTCCATGGTTAATCGTACATCACCTGGATTATCCTCCACCAGGAGAATCTCCAGAACTTTCTCTTCAGTATGGGTAGTAGACATCGTTGCTTTCCTCCTTATTTATCTGGGATGGTAAAGAGAAACGTTGAACCCTTTTGTACTTGCGACTCAACCCAGATACGCCCTCCATGGCGCTCGATAATCTTTTTGCAGAGGGCCAGTCCGATACCGGTGCCAGGTCTGCGCTCATCATGGTCGCCGCGCTGAAACAGAAAGAAAATCCGCTCGGTATCTTCTGGACTGATTCCAATACCATTATCCCGAACAAAAAAAGTCCATGCTTGATCATCAGCACGAACCGCACCAATATCGATCTCTGGTGTCTGGCTACTGCGATATTTAATCGCATTGCCGATAAGATTTTGCAATACCTGAACTAACTGTGAACCGTCGGCCAATACTGTTGGTAATGGGCCATACCGAATAACCGCCTCATGACGCGAGATGGACGCCTGCAGATTGCTGATCGCTCGTTCGACCACGTCGGTCAGATCAGTCTCGACTAGCGGTTTTGCTCGCCGGGTGACCCGTGAGTAAGCCAACAATTCCTCTATCTGTTCACGCATACGATTGGCGGCATCAATCGCATACTCAATATATTCATCCGCATCCGTACCAAGTTTGCCCTGATACCGTCGCTCGAGCAACTGCAAATAGCCCACCATCGTTGAGAGCGGCTCTTGCAGATCGTGCGAAGCCGCAAACGCAAACTGTTCCAGTTCGGCATTGGAATTTGCCAGATCACGGGCTCGTTGAGCCAACTCTTGCTGCATCTGCATCCGCTTGCTAATATCGCGTGATGATGTCTGCAAATACGTGACACGGCCATGGCTATTGCGGATAGCATGGATCAGCGTTTCAAACCAGATATAATCACCATCTTTTTTACGAATCAGATACGTTGTTGAGGTTGATGATACGCCTTTATAAATATGGTTATAGACCTCGTTCAAGCGATCGCGATGTTCGACATGCACAACGTCACACGGCGATACCCCATGCATTTCACCACGGTCATAGCCCAGCAAGTTATGACACGAAGGGCTGAGATAGACAATGCGCCCATCCGAGCGGTGCAAACAGACCAGATCACGCATATTATCCGCCAACAGACGGTAGCGCTCTTCGCTCTGACGCAACTGATCTTCGGCCTGCTTACGTGAGGTAATATCCTGAACGTTGGAGATCAAATAGGCCGCTTCACCCGAAGGATTACGCACCAGCGCCACACTCACCTGGACCCACACAAAATGGCCCATTTTGTGGCGATACCGCTTCTCTTTATGGTAGTAACGAATATTACTGTGCAAGAGCCGTGCAATATATTCCAGGTCCGAATCGAGATCATCCGGATGGGTGATCGCCTGAAACGTCATCCGCAGCAGTTCCGCTTCGGAGTAGCCCACAATCTCACACATCGAGCGATTGACATTGAGCCAGCGGCCGTCCAGACCAATCAAGGCCATGCCAATGGCAGAATAAGCAAAGATATGAAACCGCTCACGACTCTCCTGCAACGCTTCCCTGGTCTGACGCCGCTCGGTCATATCTTCCAGCATCGCAATTGCAAAGCGCGGTTTGCCCTGTGCATCACGTGCCAACGATGCCGTCAAGCGACACCAGATGACCTGTTGATCCTTGCGAATAAAGCGCTTCTCAACGTTATACACATCACGCATACCCGCCAGCAACTCACGATACAGGCCCAGATCAGCAGTTACATCATCGGGATAGGTAAACTCATTCAAGACCATCCGATACAGTTCATCTTGACGATAGCCCAGAATCTCGCAGAACGCCGGGTTCATATCGAGCAGGCGTCCCTGTAAATCGGCCATCGCAATGCCAATCGCCGCCCGTTCAAAGATAATGCGCAACCGCAGCGTATCATCAACGCCACTCTGAAAAGGCGCAGGCCGATGGTCGGTCGTGTTGCTGCCATCTCCCTGGGTCCCTTGTGGAAGAAGGGTCGGGGATGAGGAATTTTGGCTTGCCAAATCGAATCGGGTTTTGGTCATAGGTACGCCTCTTCTCGTCTCACTGGACAATGGATAATGGATAGTTGATAATTATCCATTATCCATTGTCCAGTGTCAATTCAAGTGATATGCGCCAGGCGTTGCGCCAGGCGTTCACCAATCTGGCTGGCTACGCTGCCAGGAGCGCTACCCGCCGCCAGGTCACGCACATCGTCGCAGGCAACCCGCACAAGCGCCGCAATCTGCGTGCTTGCTGCCAGTTGTTCGTACTGTTCGCTGGCAACTGCCTCTTCGCCCATTGCCAGGAGATAGAGCGCGACCTGAAACTGGAGCCGCAGATCATCCGGTGTCTGTACCAGCGCCGAACGAGCACGTTCTAGCGCACACTGAATATCAGCACGGGCTGCTGTCGTCTGTCCCAACAACAGATAGATCTGCCCACGGCGATACCAGCACCAGTCATCCGATGGCGACTGCTCTACCACCCGGTTGAGCCAGGTCAACGCCGTTTCATACTGCTGCTGCTGTTGTGCGATCTGTGCCGCGACCAGCATTGCGCCGACATCATCTGGCTCTCTCCCTCCGCCCCTTGTGGGCCCAGAGCCAAGTATGAGGGGGTTCGCCTGATTCAGATCAGCCTGGGCCTGATTCAGGTTGCCCTGTTGCGCATAGGTTGCCGCACGTCCTACCAGTGCCCACCCGTAATTGGGCCGCATGCGCAACGCCTCGTTAAAATCAGCCAGAGCTTGCTCCAACTGACCAAGCAGACGGTGGGCCTCACCACGACGAGCAAGCACCCAGGCGTCCGACCCACCCAGGCCCAGCGCCCAGGTGAAGTCGCCCACCGCATGGTCACACCATCCCAATAAGCGATAGGTCTCGCCGCGCCCGGCAATCGCCCATGGGTCACGCAAATCAAACACAATCGCCTGATTCAGGTCCGCCAGCGCCGCAGGATACTGCCCCATCAACCGATGGGTCGCACCACGGCGGGCATAGGCCCAGGCATGCTGCGGGTCATACTGAATCGCCAGATCAAAATCGGCAAGAGCATCAGCATACTGCCCCAACAGCCGATAGACTTCACCGCGCAGCGCCAGCCCGTTGGGCCCCTGCCGACCAATCATCGCCTGAGCATCCAACGGAATAGCCTGATTCAAGTCCACCAGGGCTGCCTCATACGCACCCAGCGCAATGTGCGCCGCCGCCCGATGGACGAGTGCCAGCGCCTCTGCACCGCTCAATGCCAACGCCTGATCAAAATCAGCATATGCGGCAGTCGTCTCGCCCAGCCAGAGCAAAATCGCCCCACGCTCGATCAAGACCATCGGTTGCTCCGGGTCTTGCGCCAGCGTTTCATTGATATCGTTGAGTGCCCCCGCATAATCACCCATCGCATAGAGCAATGTCCCCCGCCGAGCCAACATGGCTGGGTGGGGTTCAAGATCGAACGCCCGATTGATATCGCTCAGCGCCGCCTCATACTGCGCTAACAGCTGGTAGACCTCGCTACGATTGACCAGCGTCCAGGCATCGTGCGGATCCAACTCAAGCGCCCAGTTGAAGTTCGCCAGCGCCGCCTCAAGCTGACCCATTGCACGATACACCTGCCCACGGCTGGCAATCGGCCAGGGGTCGGTCGAGTCAATGCTAATGGCGCGGTCAAAATCAGCCAGTGCCGCCTCATAGCGCCCCATGCGCAAGAACGTATCACCCCGACTGGACAGCGTCCAGGCATCACGCCCACTCAGCGCAATCGCACGGTCAAAATCGGCCAGCGCCGCCTCATACTGGCCCATACGCCGGTAAGTCTCACCGCGACACGAGAGCGTCCACGCGTCACGCGGTTCCAAGCCCAACGACCGATCCAAATCAGCCAGCGCCGCTTCATAGTCACCAACCTGGCGATAGACATCACCCCGTCGCGCCAGGGACCAGGCATCATCCGCATTCGCTGTCAATGCAGCAGTAAAGTCGGTCAGTGCTTCATCATAGCCATCGAGCTGGCGATAGACCTCACCCCGGCGGGCAAGCACCCACGCCGATGAAAAACCTGTTCGATCAACTGGTCAAACTGGCTAATCGCCTCTGGGTAGCGTTCGAGCCGGCGCAAGGCTTCACCATAGAGCAGGATGGCAATCAGCTGATGCCGTTCCAGACGCGTGGTTACGGTGTAGCTTGCCACAACCTGGCCCAGGTCACGGCCTGCCACATCTACCTGCTCGACCGCCAACGCCAGAATGCCCCGCAGCAACAAAGCGCCGGTATTCTTCGGATGCAGCTCCACCGCCTGGTTCAGGTCGTTCAACACCGTTTCGCGGTTGCGGTCGCCACCGCAAACACAGCGCGAAAGCTCAGCAGATAACTGCGAATATGTGGCGGCGGGCTGATCACATCACGCAGATCATCAAAAATCGCAAACACATTGCTCGCCGTGCCCTCTTGCAGCGAACGCCACTGTTGATTCACCACATGGATCAGGGTCTGGAACGCCCGTGGCAACTCACTCTGCACCCCCTCCGACTCCAGCAGATCGATCAGCACACTGGCAAAGCTCTGGCGTTCCCACAACGCCCGCGCCAGCAAGCCCATCACATCCGGCCAGTAGTGGCGCGGGTCAGCAATCAAGCCATGGTACACAAACGCCAGGGCGCTTTGCTGCCACTGCGCATCAGCCCAGCGATCCGCCCCGGCGGATCCCAGGTTCGGGCAACCCTGCCGTTCATAGCGGGCCAGCCGTCGGTGCCGCTCGTAGTACGCCTGCTTATCCTGATTGTGCTGATACCGCAGCAACATGCGCCGTATCACCGGATGATACTGCCAGCCATCCGCATGGGGCGACACAAACGGCAGGGTTGCTAGCCATGCGCAAAGCGCAGCACTATCGAAGGATGTCTCGCTATCGCTGACCAGTGCCGCTAGCCGCTCGGCATTGAAACTGGAAGGCAAGGCCGCCAGCAACAACGCCCGCTGCTGCTCCGGATCACCGAGTCGCCGTAACACCCGGTCAACCATATCACCCGGCCGACTCCAGCGCTCGGTCTCCTGATCCTTTACCAACGCCAGCCAGGTCATCAAGACCGGCAGATACTCAGCCGTCTCACAGATAGCCTTGCGATAACGCGGGTCAGGAATGGCATACATATCGAGCAGATGCTCGGCCTCACCCTGCGTAAATGGCGCAATGCGGTTGAGCAACATGACGCTGCGCAGGCGTTGCACCACCACATCGGGTAACGTCTGTCCGGCCAGCGCAATCTGTATGCGCGTTGAAAGCTGATAATCGGGCAAGTTGGCAAACCAGGTAGGCAGATCATCGCCAAGCGTCTCAATATCATCGAAGCACAGCAGCAAGCGCTGCTTCTGCGCATAATCATTCAAGTCTGCCAGAAAGAGTGGCGTCAGCGTAGCCGAAGGTAACTGTATCAGCGCCCGGCTGTGCGGATCGGGCAGCTTCTGCTCCAGATAGTGGACCCAGACTGCGGCAGGCGTATCGTGGCTGCTCTGCGGCATACTGGCAATCACATCGTGCAAGCCCGGCACCAGGTCAGCCGCAATCACCACGCCTCGGCGCAACGTCTGCTCAATCAGCGCCGCCAGACCCAGGGGCGCTTCCGGGTCGTTCTCAATCGCATGGCGTTGTTGCTGATACAGCTCATACCGCTGCTCAAAACGCTTCAGCGGCAAGCCCTGATCGCGCAGCTGCACCGCCAACTGGTGCATCATCAACGGCGCACTCTGCTGGTAGCCCACTGTAGGGACGTAGCGTGCTGCGCCCCAGTGGACTACCAGCACACCGGCATCTCGTGCCAGTGCCGCATACTCGTTGAGCAAGGTCGTTTTGCCCACGCCCTCGTTGCCCGTAATCGCAAAGACCAGATAGCGTGCCGGCTCCTGCGCAATCGTCTGGCGAAACGTGAGCAATTCCAGACTACGCCCGACAAAACCGACCCGCTCCGTTGCGGTCAACATGTCATTCCAGGTAGATACCATGTTCATACTCTCTATTATAGCAGTCTTCAAGGCCGAACATTGCACGGCATCGAGTGCATTCCGTGTGCATCTTGCAAAAAAGCAGCACCTGGTATGAATGCCTCTGTCATGCTGCTGTAATGCATCAGAACGATACAGCCCGCAGCAACCTCGTTCTACTTCATACCAACAGCCACAATCTCGTTCTGTTGTTGTCGTTCCAGTCAGTCCGGGTGGAGCATGCCAATACCGAACATCTTACACTTTTGCGTGGTGGTCGTCAATACCGCCGTTATCGTCGTCTGCTGATGCAGCGTATCCACCATGATCCCGCGTTGCAGCTGCTGCCGGAACTGCTGACCATCCCGCTTTTGCCCGATGCTATGGCAAATTTGATCGACTTGACCAGCCAGCACGCACCACATCGGCTGATGGTACGTGGTGATCTAGGCACCGGTCGCAGCCTGCTCTTGCACCAACTGGCCTGGCACTGGGTTCAGCACGCATCTGAACCGTTGCTCTGGCTCTCGCTCGCCTCAACCGAAGCCCGCGAATTATCACCGCATATGCTCCTGAGCCGTGCAGCCAACGCACTGGAGCAATCCTTGCCACTCGATGGCATACCGGCCGAAACCGGCGAGCAACCCTGGTGTCTCCTCATCGATGACTGGGCCTTGTTGCCATCGCAACAGCGCCTGCTCTGGCGCAGCTTTTTGCGCTCACTACCCGAAATCTGGCCGGAAGCACGCGTAGTGCTGGCCCTGCCCAATGGCGATGAGATGTGGTCGGGCTGGCAAACCATTATGCTCTCCGCTCCCGATACCGAACGGCGAAACATCTGGCTGCGTCATCTGCTCCCCAACCATGATCTTACACCACTCCTGGCAGCACTGCAACCCACAGCACCGCTGGCCGTATTGGGTGAGCGTCTGCTCGACATAGCCCTGCTGGCCCTTGGCATCAGTCATAGCCATGGCTTGCCCGGCTCGCGCCTGGAACTCTATGATCGTGCCATCCCGCTCTGGGAAGAGGCCAGCAAGCAGCAGCCCCCCGATCAGAGTGATATGCCCATGGTGCTGGCAGCACAGGCCCGCCATGCCTATGATGTTGCCAGCGCAATTGCGAGCAGCGGCGACCTCTCGGTGCTCACCACCCTTGAAGGTCAGACCCAGACCGAAGTGGCACGCTTACTCACCGCCATGCTCGATGATCCGACCCCCCTGTATCAGATGTTGTGGCCGCCCAATCAGCCCACCCCAGAGGCATTGCTCACCCTTGGTCGCTGTGTGCGTGAGCGCCCCGACGCTGCCGCCGACTGGAGCATGCGCATTGTCGCCGCGCTTGCCGCCCAGCAGCAGAGTCATCCGCACCAGTCGCTCATGCAGCAACTCGAACCCTGCTTCCCCACCATCGTCACCGCCCGCTCATGGCACCCACACCATCACACCAACGGCAATGGTGTAGGCACGAACGGCAGCAGCCACCGTGATCATCTCTCCGATGAACAGGCTATGACCTTGCTCGCCGAGATTGTACCAGTCTTAAGCATGGCATCGCTCTTTACCCTGCTCAACGATACCGCGCTGTATGAAAACGTGCGCTGGGCTGCCGCCGATGCCCTGGCCCAGATAGCGCTGAACCCCACCGCCCATGCGATGCTCACACCCCACACCGACCAGCCAGCGGATCAGCCAGCCCTCTGTCCATGGCTCGATCAGCATACGCCCGCCGACCGCCTGTCACAGGCGGCCTATGCCTATCTCGCGATCCTCGCCGGCAGTGCTTGCAACGATGTCCGCCGGCTTCAGCAGAGCCTCTCGGCCTTGCCTATGCTTCAGCGTGTGCTCAGCCACGAACGGCGCATCAAACTCGCCAGTACGCTGATGAACAACGCCCGCATGCCCGCCGAACTACGCACGGCAGCGCTCAAACTTATTCCCATGGCGGATGATCGCAGCACGCTGGCAATGCTCGCGCGGGCCTGTTCCGATGCCGATGATGCCACCCGTCGGACGGCGTTGCAATCACTCCACAACCGCGAGGCAGCTCAGATCATGGCTGTCTTGCAGCATGCGTTGCTGGGTGATGGCAACCCGCCCCCCGCTTCGACCGACCGTGATCATATCATGCTTGAATTACTTGACCATCTGGCGAGCTACCAGGAAACCGAAGCCAGCCTGTTGCTTGCTCGCTGTGTCATGGGCGAGACTCTCGCGCTGGTCGCCCGGCTGCATGCGTTGACGTTGCTTGCCAGCCGGCCGCTCTCCGGGTTGATGCTGGTCCATCGCTTTCT
>JAAURD010000281.1 GCA_012034075.1 Chloroflexaceae bacterium
CTGGTATCTCCCGATGAGATGATACCAATGTGCATAGGACTTTCGCTTATCATGTATCCGTGGTATCCGTTTTATCGGTGGTTCATCAGTGCAGCCTGGGAGCATTCATAACCATAGATAGAACCGATACCACGGATACATGTTCGTTATCGATACGATTGCCCCCTATCAAGCGACAGTCCTGGTGCATTTTCTCGCTGCTGCGCGGCGCAGCACGTTGCGCCACGACGGATTGCGGTACGCCGTTGACAAAAGGCAAGTGCGTATCAACTGATGAGAAGAGCGTATCAACGACCAGTCATGCGATGTCTCAAGACCTGGTATAATATCATCCCAGCCTGCTCCGATCAACGATATTGCCGATGATGATGGCCGGAAAAACGACGATGACTATGGGGATACTGCCTGCCTCAACCGAAGCCGTGAACATGGAAACGTCTCCCCAGCGGTCGATGATCGATGGCGTGAACGGCGCAGAGTGGCGTTGGTGTTGCTCATTGCATTGGTGCAGGGCTTGATCTATGTATGGCTGTTACCGCCATGGCAGCACTACGATGAGCCAGCGCACTTTGAATATGTCTGGTTGATTGCGCAGCTTGGACGGTTGCCCGATTCGAGCGATAGTGATCCAGAGATGCGTCGGGCCATCGTTGAGTCAATGGTCGCGCACGATTTTTACTGGAACCTGGTCGAACCAGACCTGAATGCACGAAACCTGTCGCCGGGCTATTTGCAGTTGGGCAACCCGCCGGCCTATTATGTGTTAGCCAGCCTGCCGCTGTTTTTCATGCATGACTGGCCGATTGAGAGCCAGCTGTATGCGGCACGGCTGGTCTCGCTCCTGCTCTTTGTCGCAACCGTTGGCATTGCCGCCGCGCTCGTGCGGGAACTACGACCGTCCGGGCATCCGCTGGTCTGGGCTGTGCCGCTGAGCATGGCGCTGCTGCCGCCTTTTGTCGATAGCATGACGGCGGTGAATAACGATGCCGGCGCCGTGTTTGCGGCATCGTTGCTGCTGTGGGGGCTGGTGCGTTTGCTGCGGCGCGGCTTAAGCTGGTCAGGTGTGTTGTGGGTCGCTGGCGCCGCGGTATTGGCGGTGTGGACCAAGAATGTTGCAGCAGTACTGGTAGTACTGCTACCACCCGTCCTGCTGCTGGCATGGTGGCGTAGGGGCGTCAGCGTGCTGCGCCCAAAGGCGCGCTGGTTGTTGGCTAGCAGTCTCGCCACCGGTGGTGTGCTGCTCGTCGCAGTGGTGGGTTGGGGCGATGCAGCGTACTGGTACCGCTGGATTGGTGCAGCCGATCAGGTCATACCAACGCAGATGCATCACAGCGCGGCACCAGTGGGCGAGCATGTCCTGGTGCTTGAGCTTGAGCCGGGGTTGCGCGAGCGGCGTTTGCTTCAGCCGGTGCTGGAAGAGCAAGTGGCTCAGCTCGCTGGAAACACCATAACCGTGGGGGGTTGGCTCTGGGCCAGTCGTCCGGCGCGGGTGTTGTTACCTGGTGTAGCGGCTAGTGCGCGGCCTGGCGAAGCCTTTGAGACGGCGAGTCGGCGTGTTCGGGTGACGACTGAACCGACGTTTGTTGCCTGGACCTATACGGTACCAGCACAGACGAGATCGCTGCATTATGTCTTTTCGGGAGCACCACCGGTGGTTCGCGCCCACCGTTGCGCCTCTTTCTGGATGGCGCGGTGCTGGTTGCTGGTGACTTTCCAGCAGATGCGCCACCGGTCTTTGATGACGCCGAGGCACGCAGGGCGTCTGGGGCGGGAAGCGCTTTACCAATCTGCTGCGCAATGCCTCGGCCGAACAATCCTGGCCGCGTCTGCGTCCATGGATTGGTACTGCACTAGAAGAGCAGGTATCGCTGGGCTGGGGCCGCACGCCAGCGCAAATGCTTGCTGCGCTGTGCGATGTTGAGCGGAGTACAGCACTGCTGATGCGCAATGCCGGGCTGATACCGCTCGACACCATGATTAGCGGCCTGGCCTGGGGTCACATTCGGCTTGAGCAGCCGGCCTGGGTGCTCGTCTGGCGAAGTGTTGCCCTGGTAACGTTTGGCAGTGCTGTCTGGTGGTTCTTGCGTCAGCGAACAGCTATCGACACATCAACCGTCTTGGCGCTGTTGGTGCTGGCGCTCGCAATGGTACTGGTCTGGGGCAACGCCTTTGTGCGGGTCTTGCCTGGTATCAGTGAAGGTGTCGTGTATCCGGTCGCGCGTTATACGTTCCCAGCAATCATACCAACCATGCTGGTGGTCACTGGTGGCTTTTGGGTGCTCTGGCCGCGTCCATGGCGACCAATCATGCTGCTGGTATTGATTGGCGCGGTGTTATTACTCAATGCAATTTCGATCTTTACGGTCTGGTCGTTTTATCAATCAATCGCCATGGCGGCGCTGGCAGCAGCTACGCCTGACCTGGATAAGCTGGCATTGGTGGCAGGCGCGATATGCTGGTAACGGGCTGCACTGGCTACCCTGGCCGTGGCTGATACTGGCAACCCTGGCGCTCTTCTCGCTGTTCCAGCGTCACGCCTTTGATGACCCCTATATTACCTATCGGTATGCGGCCAACATTGCCCGTGGTTATGGGTTTGTCTATAACCTGGACGAACCAGTGCTGAGCACCACTGCGCCGTTGTATGCGTTGATTCTGGCGCTGGCCGGCCGGGTCGGTCTGGATATTCCGCTGACGAGCAATGCGTTGGGGTGTATCAGTATGGCTGCTGGTGGTCTCGCTTTCTGGCATCTCGGGCAGGCCTGGCGAGCACCCCTGGCTGGGCTGACGGGTCTGCTGCTGTACACCACGTTTCCCATGCTTACCACCACGCTCGGCGCCGAAACCATCTTTGTTTGTACGCTCATATTGGGTGGGTTTACGCTCTGTGCTATGGGACGCTATGGCTGGTCGGCGTTGGTGTTCGGGCTGGCAACGCTCGCCCGTCCCGATAGCCTATTGGCGGTGCTCAGTGCAGCACTGTATGTTGTCTGGCAACGGCGTTTCGACCAACTCTGGCCTGCCGGTCTCATCTATACACTGGTGTTGCTACCCTGGGTGCTCTTTGCCACGGCCTATTTTGGACTACCCTGGCCGGTCACCTTGGCAGCGAAGCAGCGGCAGGGCTTGCTGCACATGAGTGAGAGCTTTGGCGCTGGTCTGCTCGAACTGCTGCAAATTTATTGGCAGGCCCTGGCCTACCGTATGCATGTGCTGCTGGCCGCGGCTGGTCTGCTCTTTGTGCTGCTGCGACAGCGAGGCTGGCTATTGCTTATCGGTTGGAATATACTCTACCTGGGAGCCTATCTCCTGCTCGGTGTGACCAGCTATTTCTGGTATTATGCGCCCATGGTGATCGGGTTTATTGCCCTGGTCGCTGCTGGTGTCGAACTATTCGGTCGCCAAATGCGGCGAATGTGTTCTTGGGTCTGCGTCTCTCTGAGTGTTTTTGTTCTGGTCGTAGGACTTTTGTCGGTACAGATAGGCTCACTGTTAGCGCTTCAATCGGTTGGTGATCCGCGTGCAGCACTGTACCAGGAGCTAGGTTTATGGATAAATACACATACACTTCCAGAAAAGAGCATTGGAACACTAGAAGTAGGAATTATTGGCTACTATGCCGACCGCCCGATGATTGACTTTGCCGGCTTGCTGCAGCCCGCTACCGCCATGCAGCTTACCCCAGAAACCACCTATGATGATGCAGCAATCTGGTCGTTTCAACAGTTTCAACCTGATTATATTATTTTAGTAGAAGATGGCTTGCGAAAACTGGTTACCAATGCATCATTTCAGCAGATATGTCGTAAAGAACGAATGTTTCAATCAGTCGATTTTCCTTATTCTATCAGTATATATACGTGTTTTTATACCAGGTAATTATCCCCTTTTTTTATCCTTATTGACTGTTGACTGTTGATTCATATGAAGCTATGAAACCAATCCGGACATTCAATGGTATAATAGAAAGGGTGGGGTCATCTCAATACGATGTTCATTACAACATTGCAGAAATTTTTGCCTAAATTGGTACAGAACCAGAATGTCGAATCATGTCTTTCTATAGCCGTATACAGGGGAACAAGGAATTCCGACATGGATTAACGCAAGGCGGTACATTGCTCCATTATGAACTGGTCTCAAAAACCACCTGATCTGATGTTCTGAAGCATCAGGAAGCAGTTGGGACAAGCGGTGAACTGTTTTGAAGACCGCTTCATATGCAGCCATGTTTGCCTGATCGAGCAATTTTATGCTTTCATAAAAGCTCTTACAAAGACGTTCTATCACATACCGCTTTTTGCACAAAGGTTGTGCCAGATGTTCGAAAAACAATATATCACATACAGGTCAGTTCAAACCGATCATGAACTTTCGGAAGATTTTTCTCTTCCACGCGTTGCTGTACACGCCATCCCCCCTTCTATGAGCGACAGTTTTAACTCAACCACTCCCTATAGTGAGCACCAACAGCATGATATACACGAACTTGAACGGTTGCGGCAGCGTGTTGCCGAACTAGAACAGGTTGTTACCGCACAACAGCAGATTCAGCAGGGGGCTATCGAAAACCTCTGTGTGATTGATCAGCTGTATGCAGCAGTACTGGTGCTTGACCTGAATGGCGTCATCATTCGCTGGAGTCGAGGGGCCACTGTTCTGCTGGGCTACCAATCCAGCGAGATAGTGGGCAAACATGTGATGATGCTTTATGCAAGCCCTTCGGCGGATCAGTACCTGCCACAGATTTTGGGCACCGTACAACACCACAAGACCTATGTAAGTGATGCACTCTGGCGTTGTCAATCGGGCGAAGAGCGACCGGTACAACTGACCATGGCATTGCTGTTCGACGTAGATCATCGCACAGTTGGAATTACGGTTTGTGCAGTTGATCGACCGTACCCGCAACCAACCAGCCTACAATGGCACGCATTTCAAACGCTGGCTGAACATGCCCCGGATGGTATTGCTATGATCAACCTTGATGGCATAATCACCTATACCAACCCATCGATGAAAGCGATGTTGAAAGCTACTGATGCGATTATCGGTCAATCGGCTTTTGATTTTTATGCCGAAGGGAAGAGCTATGAACCAGTCTCAAAAATGGTATAATCTTCTCCCGGGATAATCGAAGCAGAGAGGAGAGACGAGACTGTGGCTGACCTGACCGATGAACAGTGGGAACGGCTGGCACCGTCCATTCCGGTGGTGCC
>JAAURD010000282.1 GCA_012034075.1 Chloroflexaceae bacterium
CTACCGTCAGGTTGGTGCTGATGCCGGTTGCGTCGTTGTTATCGGGTTCGCTGCCGGCAATGAGGGTTATCGGCTCACTGCGAATGGTACCGCTATTGTCGCTGCCATTATCGTCATTATCGGTGTTGTTATCCGGGTCAGCAGCGGGTTCATATGGGCCACTGGTCTGGCCGGGTGTGCCGGTGCTACTGACATACTCGGCGGGTGGCACAATCTCGACGATGTAGGTATCGCTGTCGAGGCCGGTGAACAGGTAGGTGCCAGTGATACTGGTGGTTGTGCTAAGGATAGCAGCACCATCGGGTATGCCATTGTTATTGCTATCACGGTAGAGCAGCACTTCCACATTGGCGATGCCAACTTCACTTCCGTTGAAGAGACCATCGTTGTTGGTGTCATTCCAGACCTGGTTGCCCAGGCGCAGGTTATAGAAGCCAAAGTCTACCGTCAGGTTCGTGTCATTGTTGGTGTCGCCATCGTTGATCGGCTCCGTCTGGGGCGCCAACGTGATCATCTGACTGAGCACGCCTTGATCAGTAACACGCGTACCATTGTCATCATTATTGACGTTGTCGTCTGGATCGGGCGCAGGGTCGTTGCCGGTGCTATTGGTATAGCCCTCCAGAACTGCGCCGCTGGTAAAGTTACTCTCGGGTAGCTGGACAAAGTAGTTGCCCCGGTCTAGGCCCGTGAAGTTGTAGCGACCACTGGCATTGGTCGTCTGGGTGAGCATCAGGGTATCGCTGATCGGGTTGAAGCTGCCATCGCCATCATCTTGCCAGAGCAGGACCGTGACATTCTCAACGCCCACTTCGCTGCCGTTGAAGAGACCATCGTTGTTGGTATCGTACCAGACCTGGTTGCCCAGGCTGACCAGTTCGTACATGCCCGCGTCCCAGGTCGGGTCGCCCTCACCGGCGAACAGGAGCGTCTGTGCGGCTCCTCCCGTATCGGGGTCGGCGTCGCTGTCCAGGGCATCGTTCGCGCCCTGGTTCTGGCGCGTGAAGGTGAAGCCGGCGGGCAGGTCGAAGCTCACGTTGTAGGTGCCGGACAACAGCCTGGTGAAGGTGTAGAAGCCAGTTGCGTCGGTCGTTTCGGTTGCAATCTCCGTGCCGGCTTCGTTGTAGAGGCGCACGGTCACGTTTTCGATGCCCGCCTCGCCGGCGTCCTGGATGCCATCGCCGTCCAGGTCATACCAGACCCGGTCGCCCAGGCTGGATGGGCGGTAAAAGCCGAAGTCTACCGTGCGGTTGCTGTTGGTGTCGATCACTGGTGCGGTGTCACCATCGCCAGTCGGCTCAGCGGCATTTGTGAGGGTGACAGCCCGGCTGACCACTCCACGATTGGTTGAATGCAACCGGCCGTTGTCGTCGGTGTTGCTGGTATTGCTATCAACATCGGCCTGGAACAGATCAGTGTCATTTAACGTGGCGCCCTGACCGGTGCTATTGAAATAGCCATAGAGCGGGTCACCGGGGTTGTCGTAATTGCTCGGCGGTATCTGGACGATATAGTTGCCGGGGGCCAGGTTATCGAAGAAATAGACCCCATTGACCGTTGTGGTGGTACTGATGATATTGTTCCAGTTATCGGGCTGATTATTGTTATTGGCATCGAGGTAGAGGTTGACGGTCACGCCATCAATACCAGGCTCGCCGGCATCCTGTAGACCGTTGTTGTTCTTATCGTTCCAGATCAGGTCGCCCAGTGAGAGCACCTGGTAGAAGCCAAAGTCTACCGTCAGGTTACTGCGGTTGTCGCTGTCGCCGTCGTTGGTGGGTTCGCCGCCGCTGCTCAAGGTGATGGCCTTGCTGGCAACACCATGCCCACTGACCGGCTGACCATTGTCGTCGGTGTTGTTGTTGTTGTCTGGGTCGGGCGCGCTGCCACTGCTGCTGGCATAGCGATAGAGGGCGCCGCCGCTGGCAAAGTTGGATGGATCGATTTCGATCACATACTTGCCCTCCGGTAGGCTCTTGAAGAGGTAGTAGCCCGGATTGCCGTTGCTATCATCCATTGTGACGGTGGTGCTTAACGGCGTGCTCCAGTCATCCGGAGTATTGTCGTTGTTGCTGTCTTCGTAGATATTGACGACCACACCGTTGAGACCACTGGTGCTACCATCATCCTGGGTGGCGCTGTCGTTGACGTCGTGCCAGACATAGTTGCCCACCGAGACAATCGGCATAACGCCCGCATCGATGTTGGGGTTGTCTTCGCCCCGAGCGAGCGTGATGGTTGATGTTCGGCCAGTGGTTGCATTCGGGTCGCTGTCATTGGTGCCATCGCCTGCGTCCGGCCCGATCATGCCGTAGCCAGAGCGTGGGATAAACTCTACAAAGTAGTTGCCTGGAGGCAAGTCGTCGAAGAGATATGCGCCATTGACGTCGGTGAGTTCGGTCTTGATCGACGTATTGGTATCGGCATCATAGAGCCGCACAACGACGCCGGCGAAACCGGGTTCACTGCCGTCCTGGATGCCATTTTTATTCACATCGATCCAGACATAGTCGCCAATCGAGCCGAGCGGGTAGAAGCCAAAGTCTACCGTGAGGTTGGTGTTGTTATCAGCATCGCCGTCGTCGGTCGGCTCACTGTTCAGGGTCAATGTGACGGGTAGGCTGACCACACCGTTGCCACTGACCGGGTCGCCATTGTCGTCCTGGTTGTATTGGGCAGAGACGGTGTCCGGGTCGGGCGCAGTACCGCTGCTACTGGCATACCCATCGAGCGCACCACCACTGGCGAAGTTGCTCTCGTCAATCTGGACGATATACGCACCCTCCGGGAGGTTCTCGAAGAGATAGTAACCCGGATTGCCGGCGTTATCCGCCGTGATGGTACTGGCAAAGAAGGTATCACCGGCCGAGAAGCCCGGCGTGCCATCGTTATCCTGGTAGAGATTGACGATCACGCCGTTGACGCCGTTGGCTACGGGTTCGTTTTGGTTGCCATCATCGTCGGCATCAATCCAGACATAGTTGCCGAGACTGAGCGTACCGGTTGGGAACTCAATCCCCGCGTCAGGGTGAGATTTTGGCCACCCGCGGGCAGGCTGAAGACGGCCGTGTTGCCGGCTGCATCCGCGTCGCTATCCACGCCATCAGCAACAGCGTCCTGGGTGGTGAAGCCGATCGCGCCAGCGGGCAGGGTAAACTGCACATAGTAGTTACCAGGCTGTACATCTTCAAAGAGGTAATAGCCTGGCTGACCGCCTTTTATTTTTGGTAGTGGTGCTATCAATCAGGACATCATCGCCGCCGCCGGGGGTGCCATCTGCCCCTGGGTCGTAGAGCCTGACGGTGAGTCCGTTCAAGCCATCGATGGCCGGCTCATCCTGCTCGCCATTGCCGTTGCGGTCGGCCCAGACATAGTTGCCGACCGATCCCAGACGGTAGAAGCCAAAGTCAACACTCATATTGGTGTTGTTGTCAAGGTCACCGTCGGTGATTGGCTCGCTGTTATCCGCCAGGGTGACATTCTGGGTGACGATGTTGTCAACGGCTGCTTCAATGCCATTGTCGTCGTTGTCGATATCGGTGTCGGGGTCGTTCTGGGTCACGATGCTGCTGCCATAGCCGACCAGGGCACCGCTGCCCACAAAGTTGCTGGCGTCAATCTGGACGAGGTAGCTGCCGGGCAGCAGGTTCTCGAAGCTGTAGTAGCCTGGCTGATTGCCACGGGTGTACGTCGTCTCCTGCGCGACAAAGGTATCAGGTCCGGCATCATAGCTTCCATTGCCATTCGTGTCCAGATAGAGCGTGAGGCGGACATCGTTGATGCCCTGCTCGCCAGCGTCTACCAGACCGTTGTTGTTTCCATCAAACCAGACAAAGTTGCCCAGGCTGAGGTTACCAATGGGGACGATCAGGCCCGCGTCCCAAGTCTGGTCATACTCGCCCGCAGACAGGGTGAATATGGCTGTCCGGCCGTTCGTGGGATTGGCGTCGCTGTCGATCGTATCATACGTGCCGACATCCCGGACGGTCAGGGTGGCCCCGGCTGGCGCAACAAACGTCAGGTAATAATCACCAGGGGTCAGGTCATCAAAAAGATAATAGCCAGGGCGTCCACTCACATCATCAGCCGTCGTGGTAGTGCCGATCAGCGTATTACTGCTGCTGTAAAGATTGACGGTTATACCGTTGAGACCATCGCTGCTGGACTCATTTTGGAGGCCATCGCTGTTGCGATCAGCCCAGACATAGTTGCCCACGGCAGCGCTCGTCTTCTCGATCAGTCCCATATCCCAGGTCAGGTCGGTTTCATTGAGATCGAGCGTCGTAACCGATGTGTGGTAGATATCGTTGACGCTGTCATAGACGACATCCGAGTCGCGTGCATCGTCGCCACCCTGGTCTGCGGTCACAATATCATAGCCCACTGGCGGGTAGAAACGGGCATAGTAGGTGCCTGGCTCCAGTTCGGAGAAACGGTAGTAGCCGGGCTGCTCATTGGTATCGTTGGCGGTAAAGGTGGTAGCCTCCAGCGAGTCATCACCGCCGCCATAGGCCCCATCGGGGCCGGCGCTGTAGAGTTCGACCCGCACCAGGTTCAGGCCGGTCTCTGTAGCATCTTGTATGCCATCGTTGTTTGGATCCACCCAGACATAATCGCCATAGGCCGCCAGCGCACTGCGTTCAGCGACCACGCCGACCTTGATTGGCTCTGAGGGCAGCAACTTCGTGTCTCTATCGGTGCGGGTGGCAATATAGCCAAACGAGTCCCAGGCAACCAGGTTTTCAGGGACGTCGGCGGGTGCTTGCATGATCCAGCGCACCGTAAAGGCATCACGTGCCTCCAGCGGGATACTGCCAAAGTCGATGCGGAAGGAGCCGACCTGGGTTGTGTCGGCTGGGGGGGTGGTTGTCCAGTTGGCTGGCTGACAACCGGGCGGGTTGGGCTTGAGCAATTCAGTACGGCAGGGGTTGTTCTCCAACGAGTAGTAGACGGTAACACCGGCGGGAACTTCGATCAGCTGGGTAAACTGCGGCCGCCATTCAGAAAGGCGAGGCACCACGTCGATGACGCCGGTATCGCCTACGTGCGGCAGCATATTGATCAAGATCAGATTATCCACGGCGATGTTGCCGGTGTTGGTCACGGTCAGGCGGTAGTCGATGGTGCCACCCGGAATGGTGCGCCCATAATC
>JAAURD010000283.1 GCA_012034075.1 Chloroflexaceae bacterium
CACCACAAAGCACACGAAGGCCACGAAGGCAACACAAAGGACGAACCCGTTATTTATTGCTAAAAGAGCAGAACGAGGGACGGTTCAAGCATCATTACTAGCCGCACGTTCTGCTTCAGTCTCTGGCTGGCGGACCAGCCGGGCCACACCCTGCGCTCATGGTCATCCGGGTCGCGCTGCTCGCTCGTAAGCGGCACAGATTGCTGACCCGACCCTTCGGCCCATGAAAAAGCACCCAGGACGGAAACCCCTGTTGTTGTTCCTGTTGTTGCCGTTGTTCCTGTTGCGCCCACCAGAGCGCTTGCCAGCCCCTACACGCGGCTGGCCTGCCCTGGCAGTTCCAGAGCGGCCCACACGCCCAGGCTGTCTTCCGGGCATGCCTATTGTGGGGTGCGGTCTCCCTGTTTGCGCCAGGCCCCCAGCAGTCGCCCAACATGGCCCACCAGTTCAATGGCATGCCCATACTGAGCGGGCGACATCAGATGCAGGTCGTTGCCCATACGCAAATAGAGACGCACCTTCGCCAGTTCGACCTCGGCCTGTTCCAGCCGGCGGGCCGTATCGCTAGTCAGCGTGGCCTCCAACAGCCGTTCCTGAAAACGCAGGGCGGCACGCACCAGTTCTTGCGTCAGCGTAAACCGGTAGTGGCGCGGCCAACTGCGTGTATGCGGTAACAGCCACTGGATCATATCGTAGGTCCGGACAAAAATGGGAGACTGGCGCGATGGTGTCATAGTGTTCTACGGTTGCCCTACCCGTGGCAAGGGCGCCGCCAGCAGCGAACGACGGAGACCGCGTGTCTGGCCCTGACGGGCATGGCCCAGCCAGCCCAGCAGCCTGGCCTGCAGATCGGCGAGGGTGCATTCACCACGCGCATAGCGGGCGCGTTGATGCCGCCAGCGCCGCGCAAAGGCTACCACGTTACGCCGTTTGAGGCGCCGCCGATAGGGAAAGAGCCGCCAACCCAGAAACGGCAGGCCGGTTTCGACCGGCACCACCTGCGCCCGCCGTTCGTGCAGGGTGAGCCGCAACCTGGCTGCCTGCTCGCTCACGGCGGCCCGCCAGCGGTGCAGGGTGGCTTTGTCGTGGGCAAAGAGCAGCAGATCATCGCAGTAACGTACATACGCACGGCAATGCAGCTCTTGCTTGATAAACAGGTCAAGTGGGTGGAGATACACATTGGCCCAGAACTGCGAGGTCTGGTTGCCAATCGGCAAGCCGCGTGGTCGAGCCGCCGCAAACAGATCATCACCCGCAAAATAGACCATGGTGTAGCTTGTGCGTGAAAGGTGCGCCCCGCCGGCCAGAATGCGTTCGATCAGCCGCAGCAGACGCTCATCGGCAATATGACGGGCCAGCATGCCCAGCAGCAGCGCATGATCGACACTGGGGAAGAACTGCTGCATATCGAGCTGCAGCGCGTAGCGGTGACCGCGGGCAAAGTGCTGCGCCCGGTCCAGTGCGGCGTGGGTGCCCTTGCCCGCTCGGCTGGCATAACTATCGTGTATAAAGCGGGCCTCCCAGATCGGTTCGATCTGCGCGCAAACGGCATGGTGAACGACCCTATCGCGAAACGGCGCGGCGCTGATGATCCGTTGCTTGCCGTGCTCAAACACACGGAAGCTGCGATAACGACCAGGGCGGTAGCGTTCGCTAGCCAGCGCTTCGGCCAGCTCTACCAGCTGCTCTTCAAAGCGAAATTCAAAGGCAGCCACGTCCGGCCGGCGGCGCTTGCCTCGACGAGCGCGGCGATAGGCATGGTAGAGCGTACCAACATCGCAGAGGGCCTCATATAAATGGCGGTAGGTCTTTGGCATAGATTGACTATACGTGAACGCTGGATACTTCTTTACGACGACCATAGGATACCAGATATTTGGCAACGATGCAAATCATACCAAATTCAGGTGATCACGGGGCAGATTCACCACAAAGCACACGAAGGGCACGAAGAATACACAAAGTTCCCTTCTATGTGCCTCTGTGGTGAACCTTCGCCCAATTTCAAAAAATCGATCGCGCCGTAGGCGCGATGGGGGGCGCATGGAAAGCATCGCTTCAGGATTGATAGATCACTCCAGAGCATTCAGGATTCAGGATTCAGGATTCAGGATTCAGAAACCAGAACTCAGAAACCAGAAGCCAGAAGACAATTATGAGATGACCACAAGAAAGCACCCAGGACGGAAACCCCCCGCTGAAGTTCCAGCCGCCGCCGACCCAGTTGCGCCCACCAGAGCGCATAAGTGATGCATCGTTATACCAAGAAAATCCCTTAAGCCGCATACGATCATTCGGCTCAATCTCATCCACTACCTTTGGATCATCATCGTGCTCATGACGCGTTGCTGTCCACTCCCATACATTGCCCAGCATCTCATGCGCCCCACATGCCGCCACACCCTGCGGAAAGCAGCCAATCGGCGCGGTCACGCCCAGGCCAGTCTCTTCGCCATTGACCCGCTCGGCATCGGGCGGCGGCTCATTGCCCCAGGGGTAGCGCCACTTCTTCGTGCCACGCGCGGCCCGTTCCCACTCCAGCGCGGTGGGCAGGCGAATCACTTCGTTGCGGGGCAACCAGCCAGCGTTCTGCCCCTGATCGGTGAGCCATTTACAGTAGGCCACCGCCTCATACCAGTTGACGAAGACGGCGGGCTGCAGTGGGTTGCCATACTGCGGATAACGTTCGATGCGACCGGGGTAGAGGTCGTTTAGTCCCTGTTGTTGCGCCCATTGCCAGCCATTGCGGGTCCACCACTGCTGCTCTTTATAGCCACCGGCGGCTATAAAGCGGGCAAACTCGGCGTTGGTGGTGGGGTAGCGGGCAATCTTAAAATCATGGAGTAGCTCTCTCTGCTCAAGCGCATCTTCGTTCTCGCCATACCAGAAGCGACCGGCCTCGACCGGGCACCAGTACTGTGCCAACTGCGTGCGCCACTGCTCATCTCTCTGGTGGTTGAGCAGGCCCACCAGTGCCAGCGGCAAGCGGGCGTCGGGCATGGGCAGGCGGGCGTCGGACTTGATGACATCACGCAGGCGGTCATAGCTGAGCAAGCCCAACACCCGCGCAGCCTCGGCTCGTAGGCTGGCGGGCGCATGGGGCGGCTGGCCCTGGGTCGCAATCCGCAGCAGGGCATCGCGGGCTTGCGTCCAGAACTGTGCGGCCATGGCGCGATCATAGCTCCGCGCCTGTTCTTGACCAATCTCCAGCAGAACCTGAGCCGCAAAGATCTGGCGGGTAAGCTGCTCGCCGGCGAGCAGCTTACCCGCCAGCAGCAATGGCTTCTCGCGGTCTTTGTCTTTGCGTACCTGATAGCTCACCATCAATAGCAGCGCCTTTTGCCAGTGCGGCTGGTCGGCCCGTTCGAGCGCCTGCTGCACGTAGTGTTTCTGCCCTTTGAGCTGGTAGCCCGCCAGAAACTCTTGAAAGGTACGATGGGGAAAGGCGTACAGTGTGCCCGCTTCCTGTTCCAGCAAGAGGCCATTACCCTCCCGCAACAGGTGAAAGAGCTGTTCGGCCAGTGCCTTACAGCGCCTCGGGTCATAGTCCTCCAGGGTCTCGGCCATGGCATCGATCACATCATCCTTGCTCAGGCCCGTCGCGCCCCCGCTGCTGTCGGCCTTACGCTGAGCGGCCTGCTCATGAGCGGTCCAGCCCAGTCGCGCCATCACCATGAGCAGATCGGATGCGCCAAAGTTGGGCAGATTCAGCTGGCCCAGCGGATCGTTCACCTGCCGCCGCCAGCGCAGTAGTAGCAGGTCAATGCACTCATCATACAGTAGCGCCTCGTCATCCGGCAGCGTACCGCGATAGGTCTGGACCAGCGCAATCACGGTGAGCAGCAAGGGTGAACGAGCAAGCACGCGCAATTCCGGTCGTTCTGCCAGCGCCCCGCGCAAATAGTTGCGGTCTTTTGTGGCATCGTCATCCGAACGACGGTGACTACAGACCAGTTCGGCATACCAGCAGGTTACAAACTGGTCAATCTGCTCATCGGTCAGCTGTGCCAGGGTCGCAGTGGGAAAACCGCCGATCTTGCGCAACGGCTCACGCTGATGATCCAGCACGCGGCAGGTCACCAGCACCGGCGCCTGGCCATAGGTTTGCGCAGCGGTACGAATACTGGCCACAATGCGCTTCAGTACATCCGGGTCAATCACTTCATCCAGGCCATCAAAGAGCAGGATGGCGTCACCTGCCGTAAGCAAGCGCTTCACCACCGGCAAGACCTCGGCACAGCCCTGCTTGTTCCACCGATCCTGCCAATAGGCTTCCAGCAGCGGCATTTCGACCAGTTTTGGCTCAAGCTTGGCAAAGGTCGCCAGGTCACGCAAAATCACCCGCACCGGCAGCAAGGGGCCAAGCTCCCAACCAGGCATCGCTTTCTGCAGCTGGACGGCATTCTGCCGATTCAACCGGGCAACTGCCAGGCGGTAGGTCAGATGATTCACAAACGTACTCTTGCCGCTGCCAGGGTCGCCCAGCAGCATGGTGCGGGCCGGCGCTTGCCCTTGCTCTGGATCAGGCATCAGCGTCTCAATCGCCATCAGCGGGCGGGTTTCGCGTTGGCCTTTGTCCGGCGCTGGTCGCTGGGTCGTGGTATCCAGCGCAATATAGACGCTATCCAGACGCATGGTTTTATGGCGGTCTTCGGCATCGGTCTTGTCAATATCGCTCAAGCGCAGCGTATTGCATTCATTCTCCAGCGCCTGGAGATAACCAGCGAGGTCGGGTTCGGGGTTAGGGCCAGGGCCATTGGTTGAGCCGTCGTTGGGACGATTCATCTCAGCGATGATCCAGATGCCGGTGGGCAGCAGCACGGTGACGACCACGAGCAGGATCAGCAGCAGCGGTTGGGTTTCCCAAAGCTCAAGCAGCCATCCTCGAATCTCATCGCCAAAGAGCTGGGTGACAATGCCGATCCAGATTAAGCCAATGGCGGTGGTGCTGCCAAAGAACGTGAGCATGCGTCTGCGTTTACTGATCAGCCACTTCATGGGATACTCCTCCCAGCACAAGAGATTGAGCCGTTCCGTTGATCGGGCTTATTGTATCATAGATCATGGACAGTGGACAATGGGCACTGGGCAATCAATTGTATGCGCCCGCAGGCCCTCAGCTCGGGCAGCTCTC
>JAAURD010000284.1 GCA_012034075.1 Chloroflexaceae bacterium
TTGGTGTCGGTGTCGCTATCGGTGGAGCAGACCCATTCGCTGCCGTCCCAACGGGCAATCTCATCGTCGCTACACGCCAGGTCAGCCAGTGTGTCGGTGTTGGGAACATCGCCACTGACAGCCACACAGACGACGCTGCCATCTTCGGCAATGCGCTGGATCGCCTCGCCGTCGGGACAGGCATCCGCGATACGTGCCTGCACGCTGGCAAAGTCGGCGGCAAAGGTCGTACCGGTGAGCGATAAGCCGTCACCCGCGCTATAGGTGGTGTCGTTATCGATGCCATCGGCAAAGTCGTCGGGCATGTCGAGCATGCCATCCCAGGGTGTCTGAGCACTATGCAACGCATACGGCGTGGCAGTGAGCAGGGTGCGCCCAAGCAGGGTCGCGCTGGCATCGCCGCTGCACTGCACGCTCAGCTCCAGGTAACGTGCGTCGCCGGTGAAGGGATCCAGGCCAAAGTCCAGTTCGAGGGCGACATAGCCATCCACGACCGCGACATCGGTCAGATTGAGCGGACCAGCCAGTTGGCTACCAGCGGTGGAGTCATCCCACAGGCTCGCCACAAAGGTACAGGTATCGTTGAGCGGGGTGTCTCTATCGAGCAGTTGCCCCTGGTAGGTGAAGGGGAAACTATCGGGCATTTGCTGGGCCTGAGCCAGCGGGACAAACATAAGCAGCAGGGTAAGAGCCAAGAACAGGCCCGTGAGACGGGCAAGCCGATGTGAAACAGATGTTGGGGCAAACATTGCGCTTCCTTTCTGGTGATCAATATGACGTCATCTGTCAGATACCTACATTCCAGCGATAAGGCTGATGCAAACGGGTGGCGTAGTCGCCCACACCAAGCAGCAGCCATGATTGACGTTCAGAAAGAGGGAGATTGATGCAGAAAACGGTAGCGTGCTGTGACACCAAATTCGGTTCATCGATAAAAGATATACCTCTTCTTAAAGGTAAATAGTCAACATTGAAAGTACCAGTGATTACCTGAATTTGGTATGAGATCATCACCTATCGATACAAACGCACCGGGTCTATCATAACATAGTTGTTGCGAAAATGCTATAAAAAATGGTTAACATGTGAAAAAGTGAAGCACTATTCACTGGATGGATAAACGCCAAGAGAACGATAACGCTAACACTGATGTTCAATCAACTCCAGCCGCGCATCATAATTGCGGTAGGGTTCAATCAGCACCGTGTCGCTGACAGCGGTGAGCACGAGGGTGGTGCAGATTTTGGGCACGAGGTATTCACAGCGCTCCAGCGGCGTTGCGGTGATAATCTGGAGACCAAACTGTTGGAAGAGGTCGAGCGTTGCGCCGATACGGTCCTGATCCATTTTGGAGAATGCCTCATCAAAGGCCACCAGCCGGATAGTTGGTCGGCCATTGCGGTCATGAATATGATAGAGCTGGACAAACGATGCCGCAATGGTGAGATAAAAGGGTGTCTGGGTTTCGCCACCGGAGGTCTGGCCGATGATCTTGCTCAGGTTGGAGGTGCGCCCATCGCCATGGGTCACCTGAATGTCATAGCTCAAATAGCGGCGATAGTCGGTGAGATGCTCCAGTTCGCGCTGTTCCCGCTCCGATTGCGGGGTGTGCGTCAGCGCGGCATAGAGCTGGTCAAAATCTTCCTTATGTTCGGCATAAAACTCGCTCTGAAAGAGTGAGCCAGGCCCGATACGATGGGTGCCATCGATCAACTCGTAGAAGGCGCGGCGCTCTTCGGCCGGCTGGCTGATAAAGCGATAGCGTTCGCCATGGAACTCCAGCCGTGCCAGGGCATCGTTGATGCGCTCCAATTGCTGCCGTGCCACCAGGATTTGCTCGCGTAGGCGATGGAGCACATGCTCGCGGAGCTCCTCTTCAGCCTCGCGCTGGGCCTGCTGAATCTGCTCGCGGAAGTGTGGCAGTTCGGTGGCGGTCAGGCGCTGCTCTTCCTCGGCATAGCGCTGCTCATCCGGGTCGGCTGCCTGCGCCGCAAATTGATAGCGGGTGTTGTAAGCGGTGCCTCCTGGGTCAGCCGCTGAATGGCCTGGATTGGTCTGGGCCTCAATTTCACGAGCCAGCTGTTGCGCCTGCTGAATCGCCTCATCCCAATCCTGCTCATGGCGTTCTGCGGCGTGGGCCAGCATCGTTTCGGCGGCGGCCACAGCGGGGGGGATACTGGGCATAGAGGTCGGCCACGGTCTGCTCATGGTCCTGTTGCAGGCGCCGGGCGGTGGTCAGCTTCTGCTGCAACGATTGCACTTCGTGCTCACGCTGGCCCTGAGCGCGGTCAATCTGCTCAATAATCGCCTGCTCCTGGGCAACAATCTGGCGCAGGCGGGCAATTTCATGCTCAAGATGGGCGGTTTCATGCCCGTCGATTGCTTTGAGCTGTAGCCCATATTCGGCGATCTCTTCGCGCAGCAAGCGGTCATCGGGCAACAGCTCAAGCTGTTGGCGCACCCGGTTAAGCTGACGGCTGCGCTTCAAGAGACCGGTGACCTTTTCGATGGCTTGCAGACGGGGAGTGATCAGGCTTAACTCGGTGCCAATCTCTTGCAATGCCTCACGATGTCCGGATGCCTGCGAGTGCTGTGCCCGTTGGCCGATAAACCAGGGCTGGTAACGCCCCGGTGGAATTGCCCGCACGGTCCATTCGCTATAGAGCATGACCTCCGGGGTGATTGCGCGGCGATGGTGGTGCAATTCGTCGAGCGAGTGACAGGTGATAATATCGCCCAGGACGGTATCGATATAGGAGCGTAGTGCGGCAAATGTGGTATGCACCTGCACGGCCAGCGAACCGGACTGCGCCCGCCGTGCCTCTTTCATGGCGCGGGCAATATCGAGCAAACCGACGTCGTATAGCTTTTCACGCGCCCGTGCCTGATCCAGTACACGCATAGCAGCATCAAAATACTGGGGCTGCACAATCACATTAAAGCGGCGTGAACCAAGCATAGCCTCGACCGCATTTTGCCAGCGATCATCGGGTACCTCGATCAACTCACACAGCAGGGCTGGCTCATCATCGGTGTGCTCGGCAATCAGTTCACGCAGGCGTTCGACCCCGCGTGGATAGCCCAGACGTCCCTGCTGCAAATGGCGTAGTTCCTGTTCCAGACTGTTGCCGCGCTCACGCAGGGTGGTGACTTGCTGGCGCAGGTCATACTCGGTGGTTTGCACTTGCTCCAGCAGTGCTTCGAGCACCTGGACCGCCGCATCAATCTGGTCGGGCAGAGCAGCCAGTGTGGCGGCATCGGGTTCGGGTGCTCCTTCGTGCCACTGGTTCATATGATCGAGGAGATGTTGCAGGCAGTGTCTATCGGTCTCGCTCAAGGCGAGGTTCTGTTCGGCATCATCGGCCAGCAACCATGAGAGCGTGGGCATTTCTTCGTGCAGGGTGCGCAGGGCAAGCTGGCGTCGCTGCCGAATGGCCTCCACTTCACGCGTGGCCCGTTGGAGTTCACGTTGCAGCTCTTCACGTCGCTGCACCGCGTCAAATTGCAGCAGTTGCACCTCGGCATCGAGCAGTGATTGCTGGGCATGGGCCAACGCCGTGTTGGCCATGGTTCGTTCGGCCGAGCGTTGCTCAACCTGCTGTTGCACCTGCTGAGTCTGCGTTGTGAGGTCGGCTATCTGCTGTTCTATCGCTTTCACCTGCAACAGGGCGACCAGAATGAGATACTCCTGCTGCTGCCGGCGCAGATCATGGACGGCTGTTTGGCGTTCCAGAATAGCTTGCAGGGCGGCGATCTTGGTTTCCACCTGGTTGGCAGTGATGTTCAGCTCACCCAGCCGGTCAACCACATTGCGCAGCGTTTCAACGTCGAGCGGGCGTGCTTCCAGCAGCCATTGCTCCACAAATTCGCGGATATTGCGGATTGGCTGAAAGGTCAAGGCTTTGAGGAAGAGATCGAGAAAGCGCGGACTCAGCCCGCCCAGGCGGTTGAGCATATTGGTCTGGTACTCTTCCACCTGATCATAGGTCTGGGCAGCCCGGCGGCTGCGCAATGTCTGCTTGAGCTCGCGGCGGGTGAGCGCCTGACCATTCTGGATCAGGAGATCACGATCAAAGGCATCGGTCACAATAAAAAAGGTGCGCTCAGCTGACTTGCCTTCGCCCACTTCAATGCAGACGCCCAACGTGACAGCCGATACGGCCTGACTGTCGGTAAATTCCAGGGCAATGTACGCAATCGTATTGCCCGGCCGCAAAAATCGGCCCTCACCGACCTTACCGCGCACGTAGCTATCGAGTGTGCGGTCTGATCGGGCCTGAGTGGAGCTATTAAAGCGTATCCGTTGACGGTCGGCCACGAGCACCAGTTGCAACGCATCCAGGATGGATGATTTGCCCGACCCATTGTGCCCAGCCAGATAGAGGCTATCTTGCACATGGATCGTATGATCGTGGAAGCGGTGCCAGTTGTACAGAAAAATACGGGTGAGTGAAAGTTTCATTGGTCCTGGAATACTAACATGAGTCGGAGTCCGGCTCGTCGTCGCTGTCATGCGGGCTCGCGCTATACTGTCGCAGACGTTCGGCCACGGTCATAATGGCGTTGAACGGCACTATTACCTCTAATGTAGGCAGTAGTTCAATCACCTGCTCGCTATTGGCAGCACGCAACGGCCCCCCACCCGCCGACCGAATCAGCTTGAGGCTCTGGAGCGTGCGCAGGGCTTCATCCAGCGAGGTCTTTTCGCGCACACGTTGACCCGGAAAAAAATCGATATAGCGCTGATACAATGCACTGACGGTGACAATAGGATAGCGCGTCAAGGTGACTTCCATGCGTTCGCGTTTTTCGGCATAGATCAAGCGCAACAGCAGCAACCAGATAGTCGTTTTGCGGTTGAGCCGGCGGCGATAGGCGCCCTCGCCGTGCATCACCTGGAAGATGCCCAGACGCTCATGGTGGTGCAACTGCCAGCCCGCAACCATGAGGTAGTCGGCCACCAGATCACGCCGGCGGGTCAAGAAGGTATAGACCCGCCGGTCGCGCTCATCTTCACGCCAGATCATGCCCTCGGTGAGCAGATGCCGCACAGCTTCGGCAAAGTCATGCTGCTCACCGGGCGGTAACGCTTCATATTCATGAGCAAACGAGAGAAGACTCATGTGG
>JAAURD010000285.1 GCA_012034075.1 Chloroflexaceae bacterium
TGTCCCCAGGGCAAGGCAAACAGCACCATACCCCTTTGCGTCTCCGCGTCTCTGCGTTGCATCTTCGCCCCAACGCTTCAACTCCAACGCTCCACCGCTCCAGCGCTTCAACGCTCCACCGCCTTGCGACCCAGCTTTTGCCGCAATGCCAACATAAAAAAGCCCAGTGCCTCGACCCGCAGCAGCATGCTCAAGCCACCATAGACCACAGCCCCCAGCACAGCCGCAATGCCGATTTGTACCAGTGCCGACACACCGGGCAACAGCAACGGCAGGGCCACGCTCACTACCGCATACACTGCCAGCGCCATCAGCACACTAGCGAGCAGGGCTTTGCCAAAGGCCTCGCCCAGGCGCAGGCCACGCAGCGATACCGCTCGATGGACCAACCAGGCCATCAACAGCGCATGGCCAATCCACTGGGCCGAATTGCCCAACACCAGCCCCAGAAAGCCGAGCTGCGTCCACGAGACGAGCGAAAGGGCTGTGACCAGGTAGATACCCACTGCCGCACCCTGCACCAGATTAGGCATCAGGGTGTTTTTACGCGCATAGGATGCGAAGATCAGCAGTTGATCGATGGCAGCAGCGGGTAGGCTGGGCAGATAGAGCAGCAAGGCCCATGCCGTAATCATCGTATCCTGAGCGGTAAACTCGCCATGCTCAAACACCAGGGCCGTCACCGGCTGGGCAATTGCAGCCAGCCCCATCGCAGCAGGCAGCACCAGCAAAATCACCACTTTCAACCCCATGCCTAGCATCTCACGAAACGCCTGTTGTTCGTTATTGGCATCCATCCGTGAGAGTGTAGGCAACACCGCCATAGAGACCGCTGCCGCAACCAGACCCAGCGGAAACTGGATCAGCGTCGTCGCATAGCGCATCATTGCCAGCGCACCCGGAAACCCCGAAGCCAGGCGGCGGTCAATCAGCGTACCGCAGACCGAAAAAGCAACCCCCAGCGCAACCGGCGCGTAAAGCCAGAGCATACGCCGAATCGCCGGGTGATGCAGCTCCAACCGCAGCTGATAGCGCATACGGCGGAGACCCCATACCTGCAACGCCACCTGCGTTACCGAGCCAAACAGCACACCAACGGCCAGGCTGACAATGCCCAGTGGCTCATGCAGCAGCACAACACCAAGGATAATCCCAATATTAAAGACTGCCGCCGAAAAAGCCGGCAGCAAGAACGAACGTTGGGCAAACAGCACCGCCGTCATCAACCCGGCCAGGCCCATAAAGAGCAGCGATGGCAGCAACATCTGCACCAGCTGCATGGTGAGCGGGCGTAAATTGCTCGCTGTCTCCTGCACCAGCAAGGTCGTGACCAGCGGCGCTTGCCAGATCATCAGGCCGATGACGCATGTCATGACAAACAGCATGACATTGATCATACTGGAGACAATGCGCCAGAGTTCCTGATCATCACGCTCGGCGTATTCGCTAAAGACGGGCACCAGCGCCGCACTGATGGCACCATTGATCAGCAGATCGTAAATCGTCACCGGCAGCGTCCAGGCAGCAGTAAAAGCATCGGCCTGCGCGGTGGTGCCAAAAAAGAACGAGATCGCAGCTTCGCGGACCAGGCCCATCACACGGCTGGCAATGTTGCCAACCGCAATCAAGAGCGCACCGATAGCAATGCCACGTGCCGCCGTCGTGAACCTGCGTTCCGACGGCTTCAACGCTTTGCGCTCCGACGGTGGGCGCAGCACGCTGACGCCCCTACGTTGACAATGGATAATGGATAATGGATAATGGACAATTGATACCTTACCTTGGAAGCGTTGAAGCGCAAAGCGCGTCTGAGCGTTGAAGCGCAAAGCGCGTCTGAGCGTTAAAGCGCAAAGCGCAAAGCGATCTGAGCGCCCATTGCGCTCCAACGCTTAGATCGCTCCATCGCTCCAACGCTCCAACGCTTAGATCGCTCATAGCGATGCTCTTGTGCGCACCCCACTGACATCGCCACTGGAGAGCATATAGATTTCGCCACTGTGGTGGCGCACATGCAGCCGACCATCACGACCAACATCTTCGGCTCGACCACGGATGGTGCCCTGCTCGGTTTCAACTTCGACCGTCTGACCCAGCGTGACGAGCAACCCACGCCAGGTTTCAAACAGCTCATCAGCCTTGTCTGCATAGAGCTGACTATACCAGTGATCCATACGTTGCAGAATCATGCGCATCAGCGGGCGGCGGGGCACGGGCCGACCCAGTTGTTCTGCCAGACAGGTAGCAGGGTAACGCAAACCCATGTCGATGGGTGGGCTGGTATTGATGTTCAGCCCGCAGCCGATAATGGCCCAGACAATGTGCGAAATCAGGGTAGGAGCGCGATTCTCACCAGATGTGGTGAAACTGGCACTACAACTTGATTCGAGAATGATACCACCAATTTTGGCGGTGCTGTCATGGCTGCCAACCCGCAACAGCACATCGTTGGGCCATTTTAAGCGAGCCGGTAAACCGGTCGTGGCAGTAATAGCTTCACAAACCGCGACGCCGGTCATCCAGACCAGGGTCACCACGCGTGCTGGCGGCAACCAGTCTGGTCGCAACGCCAGCGAAAAGAGCAAGGCGCTACCAGGCGGGGTTATCCAGGCACGACCACGCCGCCCGCGACCGCTGGTCTGTACATCCGTCAGCACCAGCAGCGGGATGTGCTGCGGGTCATGTTGCTTGAGCCGCTCACGAGCAATGTCCATAGTCGAGCCAACTTCAGGGTACCACTCGACGCGCCGTGGCAGCATGCTGGTGTGAAGCTGGGCCAGGAGCGGCTCATGAGTCAAATCGTCGTCATCCACAACAGTCCTCCTTATGCCGTTTGATTGACCAGGCGGGTGAGCACCGCCTCACCGACCTGGCGGGTCGTGGCAGGCGTCTGGCCTGGGCGAACAATATCACCCGTGATGATACCATCGGTCAGGGTTGCTTCCACCGCAACTTCCACCGCACGGGCCGCGTCCTCCAGAAAGAGCGAATGGCGTAACATCATCGCCATGCTGAGAATCATCGCCAGCGGGTTCGCTTTGCCCTGTCCGGCAATATCCGGCGCACTGCCGTGAATCGGCTCATACAGGCCGCTACGACTCTTTGGGTTGCCCGTTTCGGGGCCGAGTGAGGCACTGGGCAGCATCCCCATCGAGCCGGCGAGCATGGAGGCTTCATCGGTGAGAATATCACCAAACATATTTTCGGTGACAATCACATCAAAATCGGCGGGCCGACGAAGCAAATGCATGGCACAGGCATCGACGAGCATGGTATCATAGGCAATTATCGGCAAACTCCTCGGCCATCAGGCGGGCACTGACACCACGCCAGAGTCGGCTCGTCTCAAGAATGTTGGCCTTATCGACCATCGTGAGCTTGCCCCGCCGCTGGCGGGCGATGTTGGCCGCCACCCGAACAATGCGTTCAATTTCGTGCTGGGTATAACAACACAGGTCGCTCGCCCATTCACCCTGGTCGGAGCGTTCGCGCCGCTTTTCGCCGAAGTAGATACCGCCGGTAAGTTCACGGACAACCAGCAAATCAACCCCCTGTAGTCGCTCGGCCCGCAGGGGCGAGCTTTCCAGCAGCATAGGGTGAATAGTCACCGGTCGGATATTGGCAAACAACTCCAGCCCTTTGCGGACACCAAGCAATCCCTGTTCGGGGCGCACGGTCGCATTCGGGTCATCCCACTTCGGGCCGCCCACAGCACCAAGCAGAACGGCATCACTCTTGCGACACAGATCAAGCGTGGCACCCGGCAATGCCGTACCGGTTTCGTCTATGGCACGACCACCAATCAGTCCTTCTTCGGTGATAAAGTCGTGGTGCCAGAGCTGACCGACTTTTGCCAACACGTTTATCGCTTCTGCCATCACCTCGGGGCCAATGCCGTCGCCTGCCAACACAGCAATGTGATATTCCATCATCTCTCTCTCCTTCGCTCAACGATGTTTGTTCACCCAACGTATCCGCAATATACGCTGCTCTCAGTATACCTGATGATATCTGTCATAGTACCATGAAGTTGCGAATTTGCGAATTGCTGGTTCTTTCCGGACAATGTGTGCCATGATCGTCCCAGGGTATGAACAGCAGCGCGTGGTACAATACAGATACGCTGCTCAACACAAGAACAAGCAACACGTGATGGGCAAAAATCCGTACAGTACCGCCATACCATAATGATAAAGGAGAAACAGGGCATGCGTACTTTTCAATGCATGGTCTTATTCGTAAGTATGAGTTTGTTGTTGCTGCCAGCAGGCGTTACGGCACAAACCGATGGTCAGGTCCTGCCGATCCAGCCGGGGCAAACGTTGCGCGGCTTGATAGCAACGCCGCAGGATGAACAGGCCTATGTCTTTACGGCTGAACGGGGGCAAACGGTTGAGATCTTGATGGCCGGTGAACCCAGCCTTGATCCCTACCTTATTCTGATCGATCCAGATGGGAACTGGGTCGCAGTCGATGATGATAGCGGCCCACTGGTCGATGCGCTGATCGAGACGACGCTGCTGAAGACGGGCATGTATACGATTATCGCACGCAATGCACGGCGGCTTACGACCGGCTGGTATGAGCTGTCCCTCAACGTGATGGATACCACGCTGCCCGATGATCCCGATGATGGTCGCTGGCTGTATAGCGGTGCCATCTTTGATGGCACCATCAATACCTTTGGCGATGAAGATACCTCCTATTTTGAAGCCGAAGCCGGAAAGATTATCACCCTCTCGATGACCAGCCTTGATGCCCTCGATAGCTCTCTGATCTTGATCGGGCCAGATGGGCACTGGCTGGCAACGGATGATAATAGCGGTACCAATATTGATGCGTCGATCTACGTGGTTGCACCGCTGAACGGTGTGTATACGGTGATCGCCAGCAGCTTTTCCGATATCAAAATCGGCAGCTACACTGTCACGTTGATGATCTACTAACATCACCAGCATGCGACGCGCATGCACTGTTATGGCACTGTTTTTGACCAACTTTTTTCCTGTTTGGTTGTGAAAAAGCATGATATCGCTCTGCTTTTATCAATATTTCACTATCAAAACCGGTTTTTTGCTATCGTTTTTATCAGACAAGCGTTTTATCGGTGAAAACG